>CAJXRR010000036.1 GCA_913060575.1 uncultured Flavobacterium sp. | reverse complement strand
CCTCCAGATTTTACTCCGGCTTTTTGATATTCTGATACTCTTTTTTCGAAGAAATTAGTTTTTCCTTCAAGAGAAATCATTTCCATAAAATCGAATGGGTTTGTTGAGTTGTATTCATTTTCACAATTGAATTCCCCTAACAATCTATCAGTTACAAACTCAAGATATTGAGTCATCAGTTTGGCATTCATCCCAATTAAACTTACCGGTAACGATTCTGTAACAAATTCTCTTTCAATATTTAACGCATCTATAATGATTTCTCTAATACGTTCTTTTGGAACTTTGTTGATCATGTGATTGTTGTGTACGTGTACAGCAAAATCACAATGCATTCCCTCATCTCTTGAAATTAATTCATTAGAGAACGTAAGTCCAGGTAGCAATCCTCTTTTCTTTAACCAGAAAATAGAACAGAAAGCTCCTGAAAAGAAAATTCCTTCTACTGCAGCAAATGCAATCAATCTTTCTGCAAAAGAATCTGATTCGATCCATTTTAAAGCCCAATCAGCTTTCTTTTTAATCGCTGGAAAGTTTTCTATCGCATTAAATAATTTGTTTTTTTCTACATCATCTTTCACATAGGTATCTATCAATAAAGAATAGGTTTCTGAGTGAATGTTTTCCATCATTATTTGGAAACCATAGAAAAATTTTGCTTCAGAATATTGAACTTCATTTACAAAATTCTCTGCTAAATTCTCATTTACAATTCCGTCAGAAGCTGCAAAAAAGGCTAAAATATGTTTGATAAAATAACGTTCTTCTTCTGATAATTTAGTGTTCCAATCTAAGATATCTTCTGATAAATCAATTTCTTCAGCTGTCCAAAAACAAGCTTGTTGTTTTTTATACCAATCCCATAAATCATCATGTTGGATTGGAAATATTACAAATCTGTTGTCATTTGGCTGTAAAATTGGTTCTATTGCGGACATTTTATATATAAATTTTCTTAATTATGAATAAAATCGACTTTAAATCGATGCTAACAAAGATTCAAAAAAAAGGAACAAATACAAAGCTCTACTTATTCACAAAACCCGCTAAGTTTTTAACAAAATAGAATTATGTTAATAAAAACGCAATACTTAAAATTTTACATAAATATCTGATATATAGGGTATTGTGATGTTAAATTTTTGTTAAGCCCTACTCTCACTCACATTCTTAAAATCAGTTTTAAACAAAAAAACTGTGATTAATAACAAATTTAAAAGGCCTGTGTTTTAACGCAGTTTATTCAATATTTTTTTATATAGAGATTTAATAGAATTGAAATAATAATAATTTGTTCAAAGTGAAAACAAAACAGTAAAATTCTTCAGTGAGTCTAAGGAAGCTGGATTTGTGACAGAAGAAATTTCAAATCAAGGCTGTTTTGTCACTATTTCAAATTAGTTGACGAAATAAAGGAGGAAGATTCGATAGTGTCTTGAAATTACAAGAAGGAAAAAAAGTATAAAATACCGTTAGTGTTAAAATTATCAATCCTTCTTTTATCACAAAAAACCCAGTGATATAATCATTGGGTTTTTTTGTGATAAGAAATAGCTCTGCTTTAAAAAATTATTTGACAATAAGTTTTTTCACATATGTCTTTCTATTTCCTAAGACTTTAACTAAATATATTCCTTTTGATAGTTGATGAACGTTTATTAATGTTTCTTCATTTTTTGTTTCTAATACTTTTTTTCCCGTTAAAGAATAAATTTCAATATTCTTTATTATTTCATTATTTGCTAATTTAATCGTTACATCTCCATCTGTAGGGTTTGGATACATTGATAAATTAAGTGACTCCGTTTCAATATCAGAAGTTGACAAAACCTCTGCATCTTCTACATTTAAGATAAAACCTCCTGTTTCAGTTGTAACAATTCTTCCTCCACTAATAGCTTCTAACCAAACCTGTATATAATATGTTTGTCCTGGTGTTAAATTATCTACAGACAAGGTATCTTCATCACAAGCAAAAGGTTGTGGATCTGTGCAAGAATTGTAAATAGCAATTTTGGCTTTTAGTGGTTGTGCACTTAAATTTAAAACAATACTTCCAGAAGCAGGAGCTTCTACTTGATACCAAACATCAAACAAAACAATTCCACTTTGAGCACAATTAGGATTGTTAACCCCTGCTGAAGCACTTACAGTATTACCAGGGGTGTCTTGTCCTAATGTAATAGGAATAGGAAACGAACAGTCATCATTAACAGGAGTACAATTTTCGCTATAACTACTGCTCATATCTATTTGTGCCCAATTACTGTTGCTATAATTTACATCATCTACCTGTATACAAGATAAACTTGGGTTATCAAAAGCAGCAAAGCTAGCATTTGAAATTGCTGTATTATTTCCGTTTTTAATATTTAATCCTATCAATGAATTAAGAATAACCGTAATTGTTGTTAGTGAAGTATTTTGAGAAAGGTCTAAATATTCTAACGAGTTTGATTCAACGTATAGTTGTTCCAGGTTCGTATTGGAAAATAGATTTAAATTAACTAATGAATTGAAATTACAACTTAACTCCGTCAATAAAGTATTCTCAGTTACATTCAATTCTGATAACTGATTAGAATTACATCTTAGCGTTTCTAAGTCTATTAATTCTGTTACATCTAAACTGGTCAAATTATTATTTGATACAATTAATGACCCTAATTTGGTATTGTTAGAAACATCTAAAGAAGTAAGACTATTGTCTGAAACATCAAGATAAAATAAGAGTGTGTTTGAAGACAGGTCAACAGATTCAATGATGTTTCCTGAAACGTTTAGATACGTCAACGAAGTAAAAAATTCTATTCCTGACAAATTTTCTACCGTTCCCAAACCGTTTAAGTCAACTGAAGTTAATGCGGCAACCTCAGTAGCATCCGCCAATCCGTCAAAATTAATTCCATTTCCTGCGCCAATAGATTCTAAATAATCTTCAAAATAAGCATCTGGAATACTCACAGTACCACCTCCAGTTGAAGAACAATCTAAACTAAAACTGGTTTGCGAATCAATGTCCGTCCAATTAGTATTTGTAAAGCTTAAATCATCTACATCAATACAAGTTAAACTGGAGTTTCCTGTTGCTTCAAACGTTGTGATGTTGCTATTGTTCCCATTTTTCACATTCAAAGAAGTCAGTGCATTGTTATATACTTTCACACTTTCTAACAATAAATTGTTTGATAAATCAAGCGTTTCAATGCTATTATCAAAAGCACGTAGGTCTTCCAGTTTTGTGTTGTTTGACACATCTAACACTGTTATTTGATTGTTGAAACATCTTAAATCTTTGAGTTCTAAGTTTTGCGAAACATCAATGATTGTCAATGAGTTATCAAAAACATGGAGTATTTCAAGAGCAGTAAAGTCTTCGATTCCTGTTAAATCTGTAATATTTTTCCCTGAAACATTTACTGAGGTAAGATTTTCTATATCTGCTGTAAAAACTTGTCCATTTATAATTCCGTCAGAATCTATATTTTGATCAATTAAAGCTTGTTCAAAATTTGTGTTTGGAATTAAAGTTATAGCACTACAATTTGTATCATCGCCTGTAATTGTCCAGTTATTTGGTTCAGAAGTTAAAATAGTTCTCGCTGCAATCGAGTTGCAATAGATAAGACCTGTTGCGCCTAAAGATACATTAGGGGTTAGAGTTTGTGCAGCCCAACCTGTTAAAAGTGCATCATAATTATCGGAAGATAAACCTGAATCATCAAGCATTTTATTCATATCTGTAACTTTTGACACATCCCAATCTCCAATATCTTGGTTAAAAACAGATGCTCCTTCAAACATCTCTTTCATATCAGTAACATTACTCACATCCCAACCACTGATATCTTGATTAAAACTCTCTGCAAGATCAAACATAAAACTCATATCAGTAACATTACTTACATCCCAACCACTGATGTCTTGATTAAAGTTTCTAAGAATACGAAACATCTGACTCATATTAGTAACATTTGATACATCCCAACCACTAATGTCTTGGTTAAAACCTTGCATAAAATTAAACACAGAACTCATATTAGTAACATTTGATACATCCCAATTTTCAATATTTGGTATATTCCAAACGTCATCATCTTCATCAAAATTAAGATTTATAGCACTAAACATATAACTCATATCTGTTACATTACTCAAATCTGGGATGTCTGTAGCTGTAATTATCAAATAGTTACAACCTTCAAAAGCACTTTCCATGCTTTTCCAAGGATTGTTACCCCATTGGACTACAGTTTTTAAGAAAGGTCTAGCATCTGAATAGTCTACATAAATAGCAGGAAACGTACCTGTAATACTTACGGTATAAGTTCCCTTTAAAACATAATTGTGACTTGCATCTCCTGTCTGATTAGCAGAAGTGGTTCCATCTCCCCAATCTACATTATAGTCATAAGTATAAGCTGAATTGGTAGGAATAGTAATAGTTTTATTGTCACTTAGAGTTTGCCAAGTAGTTATAAATTGTCCAAATGAAGTTTGAACAAAGAACATAAGAAATATGAATTGTAATTTTATTTTCATGATGTTTATTTTTTAAAGAATGGTATTTCGTTTGCCATTGTCAAGGCAATCTTTTTATAATCTCGATTTTTACTTTTTTCTACTTCATTAAATGCAGATCCGGGAGCCATTACTGAAAGTGCATAGTTGTCAAACTTTACACGTAATTCTCTCTTGCTTCCTTTGTAAAAAGCTGCTTTACCAAAGTTTGATATCCATTCTGAACTTTTAGAAGTTCCTTTTTGTATTTGCCAAGTTTCTATCCAAGTCCCTCCATATTCTGTCTTATCTAACTCTTCATAAAAATGAATAGACCCTGAGATATAATCATATTCAGAATCTGACATTTTTACTCGAATTGTACAAGTTTTTCCTCCATTGCCGCCGCCTATTAGATGGATTTTATCTTCTGTTACATTGTACAACTTTGCCAATGCTGCTTTGGAAGTATAATTACAGGGAGTTGCAATGTTTGAGAATTCTACCTTGTTTCCTTTAAAGTTTTTATTGATAAAGGAAGTGTTATTAAAGTCTGTGCCTATCGCACTTTTTTTGTCACCAAAACAAGCGCTAAATAGGCAGACTATCAGACTAAAGACTATCGTTTTTTTCATCATAACTTCTTTCTAAAAACCTGCTTTTTTATAGTCAGATGAATTAATGGTAAGAGATTTGTTAGAAACCTTCGTGACTTTCATGGTCATACTTTCTCCTTCATGAGTTGAATTTAATTCCAAAACAAAACCAGATAAGTATGGATTGTTTAGTTTCATTCCCATCATAGGTAGTTCCATATTCTGAATTGGAAAGTCTTTTGAAATCCAAAAACTTGCACTTCCCTTCGAATTGGTGTACTCATAATCAACTTTATATTCTTCACAGAGATATCCAACAATTGTTTTTGTTTTTCCTGTTTTTACATATCCAAAGTCATTCCCTTCTGGTAATTTTTCAGACATGTTATATTGGTCACCTAATTGATCTACAGAACTTGATTTTTTCATTTTCATTCCTGCGATATTCATAAACATGGTTGACGATTTTGGTGTCATTACCATCGTTACTTGACCTTGACCTTGCATTTCTTTTGATGCAACTGACATTCCATAGATATCTGGATAATTTCCTGTCAAAAATTCTACAGGATATTTTTCTCCTCGATTGCTTGTAATTTCTACTTCAATACTTTTATTGAATGAGAAAGAGCTTGGAATATTTACTGTTGGTGATAACTTTTCTAAAAGGGCTTTTTTATCACTTTCAGAAATAGAAGTATCCTTATTTCTCTTCTTTTTTTCCTTCTTAATTTTGGTAATCAAAAACTCTGGATCTGTTGTATTGAAAGTTCCCAATACCATAGAAGTTGCTTTCGTTTTTATATAGTCTTCATTTTCGTTTTCTGTAACAGAAGTGGTTATTTCTGCTTCCCCACTGAAGCTGAATTCCACTTTTTTATCTTTTTGAATGTCAATGGTTACTTCTCCTTTTGTTAAAAAATACGTTTGATAGTTTTTGGTAACAGCTCTTGCAAAACCATTGGTTGATTTTACTTTGTTAGGCAATGAAGGGTCATAACTTAATTTTAGAGTTGCTTCTGAAGGAATCAAAAATTTTCCTTTTTTGTTAATCTCATCAATACTAATTCCGTTTTTTAAAACCAACACATATCCATCATGAATATCGGCACTATGGGACCACCAAGAACCTGATAGTTCTAACTCATTTCCTTGTTTGATAATTTTAGTTCGTCCTAATTTGTCAACAGTAACACTTCTGTATTTTGTAGTATGAGAAATTGAAAAATCTCCGTAATCTTTGGTGCTATCTTCTTTTAGTTTTGTTGATTTTTCGGTGTTTTTCTTCTTTCCATCCAAAGTACTATCAATAGCTTTGTCTGTCTTTTTTTCAAGTTTATCAAGAAGCTTATCTTCTGTCTTTTTAATTTTTTCTTTCGCTTTCTTTTTTAGTCTTTTCCAAATTTGAGCATCTGTAGTAGGTGCACAACATACAGATAACACAATGAAAGCTGTTAGAATCTTGTAGTTAATTTTTAGTCTCATTTTTAAAGTCTTTCCTATTAATGATTCTAAAAGGAGAAGGTTAACATTTTTTTATTTATTTTTAATTTTCTGTTTACTTTCCATTTTTAATAACATTAATGAGCGAACATCAACTTATACTCCTTTTAAAACAATCTGATGAAGACGCGTTTAAAATGGTATACATAGAGAATAGAAAACCCTTTATCAATTTTGCGAGAAAGTTGAATGTTTCTGAAGACGATATTGTTGATGTATATCAAGATGCAATTATTGCTTTGCATGAAAAAGCAATCAAAGGTGAACTAGATGCTTTAACGTGCACTATAAGAACTTATTTACTCGGAATTGGAAAGTATATGTTATATGACAAAGCTCGAAAGAACAGTAAAAAAACAGTTGATTTCCCTCTAGAAAAAGAGGATTATAATTATCGAGAAATCACCTATGATTTTCTTGATGGGGAGTCGAATCAATTGCAACGTTTATTGCAAAAAGCATTCTCGACTCTTGGAAAAAAATGTAAAGAAGTTTTGACTCTTTTTTACTATCGAGGATATACCATTGAAGAGATTTCTGAGAAATTGAATTATGAGAATAAAAACGTAGCGAAAAGTCAGAAGTCAAGATGCATTAAACAATTAAAAGAAAAGATTAATACATAAACTCATGGAAGATTTAGAGTTTGATAAAAATCTAAAAAAAGCAATTACTGCTGTAGAACGCAAACGTCAAAAAGCGTATTTGCAATCGGTTGAAAACACAATTCAAGAACCAAAGTCTAAAAAGACAAGTTGGTGGATTGCTGCTTCTATTGTTGCATTGATTGGTTTGAGTGGATATTTTGCGCTGTTTAATCCATCAGTTTCTAATGAAGAACTGTACGATACATATTTCTCTCCATATGAGAATGTTGTAGAACCGATTGTTCGAAATCAAGTAAATCTTACCAAAAAAACTGAGATTTTTAGCCAATATGAACAAGGAGAATACCAGAAAGCAATTGATGGATTTAATCAATTAACCACTAAAGATTCTATAGCCGTTGCTACCATCAACTTCTACAAAGCGAATGCATACTTACAATTGAAAGAATTTGAAAAAGCACAAGGTATTTTATATCAGGTTCTTGAAAATGAAAACAAAGAATGGAAAGAAGAAAGTCTTTGGTATTTAGCTTTAACCTCTCTAAAATTAAATGATGTGGATGCTGCAATAGCATATTTGCAAAAGCTACAAAAGCAAAACAAAAAGGTCTTCAAGAATAAAGAGGTTGAAGATCTACTAAACATACTTAATTAACTCTTTCGCTAAGAATAATAGTCCTGTAATGAACTTTAAATCAAAAATACTTTTTTGCCTTTTTTTAGTCAGCCTTGGGTTTAATACTTACAAGGCATCAGCACAGACAAAAGAATCAAAAAATATTTTAAATCAATTAAATGACTTCTATCGTTTAAACAAGCCAGACAGTCTTCTTTCTATAACTAGTAAAGCGTTGCAAGATTTAAAGTCTAGATCTTCTAAAGACAGTTTACTTTTTGCTGAATTATATTTTTATGAATTTGTTGGACTTCATGAAACCAATAAAAGCATAAAAAACATCTCTTCAATTAATAAAGGAATATCCTACTGCCCTAATTCTCAAGCAGGAAATAGCCTAAAAGCTGTGCTTTATAACAAAAAAGCCTATTTAGAAAATGAATTAAGCGCTACCTCAAAAAGTTATAAAAGTATATTGAGTTCTCTTAAAATATTAGAAAAACAACCCAATCCAAGCCCTGGTTATTTAATGGGGGCATACTTATTATTGTCTAATCAAAATGCCTATTATGGTAATTTTGATCGCGCAAGACAGTACATGCGTTTAGCTGAAGATATATATGCCAAAAATAAAACGAAAATTGATGGCAACACATTGGAATTAAATGGTAATCATCATCGACTTGGCGTTATTGCAAAATATAGAAAAATATACATGCTTTGGAGATTATCCAAAAATTCTAAAGATAGTTTAACGCTTTTAAATACGATGAAATCATTAGAAGAGTTCCATAATCTACCAAATTTTCATAAAGAAGAAAGAATATACTATAGCACTGCATTAAATCATGTTGGAGATTGGTTAATCTCTCATAAACACGATTCTTTAACTACGAATAAAGATGTGAAAATTGGTTTACAGTACCTGTTCAAGGCCTTAGATTTAACAGAAAACAAAAAATATCCAGGAACACCTTGGGCCATAAAATATAATATCGCAAAAGGGTTTGCGAAAGGAAATCAATTAGAAAAGGCAGATAGCACCATGGCTGTTTTGTTTAATGGTATTTCTCAAACCGATGGTAGACGTCCTTTTTTTCTTGCACAAAAAGCATTGATAAAAGCAAAGAAACAGCAAAAAGACAGCGCTTTAATTTATTTTAATAAGTCGGTCCAAAAAATTCATCGAGGCGAAAATTCATTAAAAACTGATTACAGTAATTTTAAACCAAGTAAAAGCTATAACCATACTCGTTTACTTCTTAGAGTCAGTGAAGAACTCAACAATTACTATCCTAAAGATTCTGTTGTCCAAAAAAAGATTGCCAAACTCTATTATTTGGCTTTGCAACAATTTGAGAATAGTTATTTAGGTGTGAACTTTAACGCTAAACAAAATAAACAACTCCGTAAAATTATACAAGGCATTTTAAAATCGAGGCGTACAGGTTATTATGATAATAATCTACCAAAAAAAACCATTTTAAATAAATTTGAAATCTTTAAAAATCAGTTGGCATGGAAAAAGTTTTATGAGAGTCGTTATACCAATACATTGCCTGAATTAGATTCTGTAAAACAACGGAAGTTAGAATTAGCATCTCTATTCAACAAAGCAAAAATTTCAAATAATATTCCACAAGGAGACTCTATTCAAAGACTCATCTACAAACACGAGTCTTATAAGAAAAGTAAATTTCCACAACTAGAACTCTTGAGTGATTTTGAATTTTCTATTGAAAAACTCCAAAAAGATTTAACATCTAGTGATTTAATCTTAAAATATATCCTGCTAGAGAACGAAATTGCTATCTATCAAATTTCTAAAACTGAGTTTAACGTTCACTTACTTCCATGGGGTAAAAAAGAGAACGATCAATTAAGTGACTTCATAAAAAAAACACGTAACAGAAATTATGATCATAAATTAGGATCTCGATTAGGACAACTTTTACTTCCTTCTATAGATAAAGATGTCACGAACTTAATCATTAATCCAGATGGAATGTTATTTAAACTTCCTTTTGAGATTTTGCAAGTGAAAAGTAAGTTTGCTACAGAACTTTATAATTTTAGGTATACTTCTAATTTAGGTTTTATAAATTATAAATCATACAAAACTTCACTTTCTGAAGACATACACATCTATGCACCTAGTTATACCAATACGGTAACTCAATCTGATGTTCGGGATAAAGTCTCTTTTTTAAAAGGAGCAAGTAACGAAGCTAAAAGCATCAGCAAATTGTTTCCCTCTAGACTTTTTAATGATGGCAATTTAACAAAATCAAAATTTATTAAAACTGCTGGAAAAGCGAAAGTTTTGCATTTAGCGATGCATGCAGAAGTCAATAATGATTATCCAGAACTGAGTCGCTTATTATTTAGTGAAAGCTTTAAAAAGGAAGAAGATCATTTATACTTAGAAGAATTATACGGTTTAAGTTTAAGTGCAGAATTAGCCATTTTAAGTGCTTGTAATACTGGCGCTGGCTTAGAAAAAAATGGAAGTTTAGAATCTTTTCAAAGAGCATTCACATTTGCGGGAGTGCCAGCAACAGTTGCTAGTTTATGGGAAGTTCCGGATTCTTCTACAGAACAAATTATGGTGTTCTTTTATGAAAATTTAAAAGCTGGGCAAACCAAATCTGATGCTTTAAGGAACGCTAAATTAAATTTCAGAAATAAAAATGCTAACAATAAATTATCAGCGCCTTATTTTTGGGCTGGATTTGTAGTCTATGGGAGTGATACTCCTATTGTACATGAGCCTTCTTCATTACTATTCTACATAATAGTAGCAACAGTTGTTGTAATCATTGTAGTTTTATATCGTAGAAGGAAAATAAAATTAACATCTTAAATAGGAGATGAAATGTAAAGCAGTTAATGATAACGTTCTATAATTAACTGCTTTTTTTTCTATAAAGTTGCTGTTAAATCCATTGAAACTTCAACTTCAAAACTTACATCACCAGCATCGGTAATTGCCATTCCAGAAAACTGTATGGTAACAGAGCTATTATTTAAAAACAAGGTTTCTAGTTGATCTAAAATAGCAGTGTCCGTTATAGGAAAAACTGTAGCATTTGTTGCTTCTTGTGCAATATTTACGTTAGAAATAGTTGCAATAGTGTTTCCGCTTATTACAATAGTTGCAGACTCAATAACGGCGTTTGTATTACCGGTTACATTTTTAAACTTATAGCTTAAAGCGTCAATGTTTATATCAGAAATATCGTTAAAATTGGATACTAACTGAGTTAAATCTTGTGTTACAGTTTCATCATAAGCAATAGCATTTCCGCTTGTTTGTAAAACACTAATCGCTACAGATTCATTGATTGATGTACTTGTTGTAATTTCAATTGCAGCTGTATCTTCGCAAGAAGAAACAAGAATCATAGCAAACACTAGGATGAATAATTTTTTCATTTTTTTTTATTTAAGGTTTAAAGATACTATTTATATGATAGAGTTATTTTAATTAATAATCTTTCGCTACTTTTTCCAATTCTGAATACCATCCTTCTCCAAACTTTCTAATAAGTGCTTCTTTTACAAATTTATACACCGGAACTTGTAATTCTTTACCAAGAGAGCAGGCGTCATCACAGATGTCCCATTTATGATAATTTACAGCAGCAAATTCACTGTAATCTTTTACTCTAACTGGGTATAAATGACAAGAAATTGGTTTTTTCCAAGCTATTATATTTTGATTGTAAGCTTCTTCAATACCACATTTTGCAATGTTATTTTCATCAAAAATAAGATATGCACATTCAGAGTCATTTACTAATGGTGTTTCTAGCTCTCCAAAATCACTCACAATAGAAGTTCCTTGCACTTCAATAGCTGAAATTCCTTCATCTCTTAACAGATGTTTTACTTTTGGATAGATTTCTTTTAAAATAAGCACTTCTTCTTTTTCTAAAGGCGCTCCGGCTTCTCCAGAGACACAACATTCGCCTTTACATTGAGAAAGATTACAGACAAAATCTTTCTCTATAAGGTCTTCTGATACGATGGTTTTTCCTAATTGAAACATGCGATAAAAATACAGTATTTTTTTTCTTTTTTTTATATGATTTGATAAAGGAAGTTGACTATTTTTGCGCGCAGAAATTTTTAAAAATATGGAGTTCAATCTTAAAGAAATTTTTACGGCATTTATGGTACTATTTGCGGTAATAGACATCGTTGGAAATATTCCTATTATTATTGATTTAAGAAAAAAAGTGGGTCATATTCAATCTGAAAAAGCATCTTTAATTGCGGGTTTTATTATGATTGTTTTTCTATTCTTGGGTCAAAGCTTGCTATCACTTATAGGTATCGATGTAAATTCTTTTGCCGTAGCAGGTGCTTTTATCCTTTTCTTTATCGCATTAGAAATGATTCTTGGAATCACTTTATATAAAGATGATGATGAAGGAGGTATTACCGCTACAGTATTTCCACTTGCTTTTCCTTTAATTGCGGGTCCTGGAAGTTTAACTACATTACTTTCTTTGCGTGCAGAGTTTCACATTCAAAATATTATTATTGCTGTAGTACTAAATGTAATTCTTATTTATATTGTTTTAAAAACATCTTCCAGAATAGAACGATTTATAGGAACAAACGGCATAAAAATTATTCGTAAAATATTTGGTGTAGTTTTACTAGCGATTGCTGTAAAATTATTTACAGCAAATATAAAAGCACTTTTTTAATGATTTTTGATGTTTTAATAATTGGCGGTGGTGTCTCTGGGATGCAATGTGCATTAGTGCTAGGTTCTGGCTTACATAAGCCCTTTGCTAAAGACAAAAAAGTAGGAATTATTTTACATCAAAGAGCTTCTCATCTACAAAATGCCTTATTTAATAATGTATTGGGTTTACCTTCTGGAACATTAGGCAGTAAAATATTAGAAAGCGGAAAAAAGCAACTAACAGATAATTATTCGAGTGTTTCGCAAATAGAAAAAGAAAAAGTAATTTCTATTGTGGATCATCAAGGTGTTTATCGTGTACGTACCAATAAGAATGAATATAAATCCACCGTTGTAGTTCTTGCTTTAAACTATTCAAAACCATTCTCTATACAAGGCCTAGAAGATTATGTGATGCCACATCAAAAAGCCAACTTGAACAAAGACAGAATTCAATTAAAAAACGAAAATCATTTCATCAAAAAAGGTCTTTATGTTTGTGGAACCTTAGCCGGTTGTAGAAGTCAATTTGCAATTGCTGCTGGAAGTGGTGCTAGTGTGGCAACCGACATTCTTACACTTTGGAATGATGGAAATCATGTCAAAATACATGATAAAATTTAATTCCTAAACTGATAAATATCAGTTTTTTATACAATTTTCATCAATAACTTTATAATGATTATTTACCGAGAATAAAAAATTCTTGTTTGTAATCTATCACGACAAATATTTCGTCGGATTTTAATTCTAAAATCTAAAGTTATGCAGATAAAAAAGAATCCCAAAGCACGTTTAGAAAATTATAGTAAACTATTTGCTCTAATCGGTTTAGTGTTAGCATTGTTTATTGTTCATCTACTTCTAGAAGTTAAATCTTACGATGACTCATTGAGAGATACATTGGGTAATGTAACAATGGTTGATGAAGACAAAGAAGATATCCCAATCATCGAGAGACAAGAAATTCCAATTCCAAAAAACACTCCTCCACCTCCTATTCCAGAAAAAATTGAGGTGATTAAAGATGATTTAGACATTGAAGAAACGATTATTGATGCTACAGAAACCGATGAGACTGAGGCTGTAGTCACCAAAATTGATCCAAATGCTATTTATGAAGTAGTAGAAGAGGAAGATATAGAAGAAGATGTTCCTTTCTTAGTTATTGAAGATGCACCTATTTTTCCGGGTTGTACAGGGAATAAAGAAGAGCTTAAAAAATGTTTCACACAAAAAATAAAGAAATTTTTTGTAAAAGAATTTAACGGTGATCTTGCTAAAGAATTGGGTTTATCAATAGGAAAAAAGAGAATTATTGTTATGTTTAAAATTGATAAAACAGGATGTGTTACCGATGTAAAGGCGAGAGCTCCTCATCCTAGAATTAAAAAAGATGTCATTTCAATTATTGAACGACTTCCTGCAATGAAGCCCGGAAGACAAAGAGGCACTCCTGTTGGAGTTAGGTATAGTTTGCCAATTACTTTTGAAGTATTATAAAAAAAGCCAGCAATTAGCTGGCTTTTTTTATTATTCTACGGTTACCGATTTGGCTAAGTTTCTAGGTTGATCTACATTCTTTCCTAACATAACAGCGATGTGGTATGAAAGTAATTGAAAAGGAATGGTCGTTAACAAAGGTGTCAAAGCTTCTTCTGTTTCTGGAATTTCAATTACATGATCTGCAATTTCTTTTACCGTTACATCTCCTTCTGTAACAATGGCAATAATCTTCCCACTTCTAGATTTAATTTCTTGAATGTTACTAACAACTTTTTCGTAGTGACCTTTATTTGTCGCTATAACAAAAATTGGCATATTTTCATCAATTAAAGCAATAGGGCCGTGCTTCATTTCTGCTGCTGGATATCCTTCTGCATGGATATAAGAGATTTCTTTTAATTTTAGGGCTCCTTCTAAAGCTACCGGGAAATTAAATCCTCTTCCTAAATAGAGACAGTTTTTTGCGTCTTTATATACTTTGGCTATTTCTTTGACCTTCTCGTCTATTTGTAACAGTTTTTTAACTTTAGCAGGAATCAATTGCATTTTTTGCAAATACATATGAAATGCTGAATTTGAAAGTGTTCCTTTCGCTTTCGCTAGCTTTAAAGAGATTAAAGTTAAGACTGTAATTTGTGTTGTAAATGCTTTTGTTGAAGCTACACCGATTTCTGGACCTGCATGAGTATAAGCTCCCGCCATCGTTTCTCTTGCAATAGAAGACCCTACTACATTACAAATTCCAAACACAAAAGCTCCTTTAGATTTTGCTAATTTTATGGCAGCTAATGTATCCGCTGTTTCTCCAGATTGAGAAATAGCAATTACGATATCTTTAGGAGTAATTATTGGGTTTCTGTATCTAAATTCTGAAGCGTATTCAACTTCAACAGGAATTCTAGCCATATCTTCTAAAAGATATTCTCCTACCAAACCAGCATGCCATGATGTCCCACATGCTACAATAATAATTCGTTCAGCATTTAAAAACTTTTCAATATTATCATCAACACCAGCCATTCTAATAATGCCTTGGTCTGCCAGCATTCTTCCTCTGTAGGTGTCTGTGATGGCTTTAGGTTGTTCGTGTATTTCTTTGATCATAAAATGATCGTACCCTCCTTTTTCAATTTGTTCTAGACTTAATTGAAGTTCTTGAGTGGAAGCGTTTACAATAGTATCGTCATGTATTTTTCTAACTCTAATATCTCTTCCTAATTTAATAATCGCCATTTCTTCATCTTCTAAATAAATAGCATCTTTGGTAAACTCAATAAAAGGTGAAGCATCTGAAGCTATAAAAAACTCTTCATTGTTTTTTCCAACTCCTATAGCAATTGGACTTCCTAGCCTTGCTACTATAATTTCATTTGGTTTTGTTCTATCAAAAACAGCAATTGCATAAGCGCCAGTTACTTGATTTAGCGCTAACTGAACAGCTTTTCCTAATTTACAATTGTTTTGTTTTTTAACCTCTTCAATAAGGTTTACTAAAACCTCTGTATCTGTATCACTGTGAAATTTATACCCTCTAGAGACAAGCTCTTTTTTGATGGTATCATAGTTTTCTATAATTCCATTGTGTACGATTACTAAATCTCCTGATTGTGAGAAATGTGGATGAGAGTTAACATCATTTGGAACTCCATGAGTTGCCCATCTTGTATGACCTATTGCAATGTTTCCTTCTTTTTTTTGAGGATCTTTATTGGCAATTAATTCTAAATCTGAAACCTTTCCTTTTGTTTTTATAAGATTCATTTTAGATCCGTCAAAAACCATCACTCCAGCACTATCATAACCCCTGTATTCTAACCTTCTTAAGCCATTAATTACTATTGGGTATGCTTTTCTTGTACCAATATATCCGGTTATTCCACACATATATAATTTATTTTTGGTTAGTTGTCTTCTGTTTTAAGCGTATAAGATATTTTTAACTGCGCTCTTCTAGCTCCATTAATTGGATCGTTATTTAATAGCATTACGGCTTTTGGACTCCAGTTATAATTTCTGACAATAGAATCAACAAGAGAGACTGGTAAGTCAGTAGGATTTAAAACTCTTACTCCTAATTGAGGTATATCTGTCACATTTCCTGCCAATAATTCTGAAATATAATCTGTTATTTTAAAAGAATAACTGTCTGGTCTTTTAGAATCATCTAAATCTAAAACTCCGCCTACTTCATCTACCCCTTCTGTTACAAAATCTAATATTTGTCTTGGCGCTGGTTCTGCACTTGCTGTTACACCATCTCTAAAAATAAATAAATTGAAAGGGGTGGCTATGGTGTCTGAACCTACAATGTCTTGATCTACATATAAAGTTATGGTTGCATCATTTATGAGCCAGTTTTTGGTTCTTAACTCTTCTAATCCATCAGGAATAAGATTTCCATTAAGATCGTCTCCAAGAATTTTTAATTGAGCCATAGAACCAGCTGCCCCTTGAATTGGCACTTTATTAAATGCTGGCGATTGACCTGGTGTCATTTTATATTCACTGTTTCTTAATCCTGACAACAGGAAAGTATCTGTCTTTTTAATCGTGTCTATAACAATAGTTCCGCCTGCTCGTAATACTGTATTTGTATAGTATATATCTACTGAAGGCTGTAAAGAATTATTATTAAAGCTTAAAGACATTAATGATCCATTATCTCCTTCAGCTTGAATTTTTATTCCCCTAAAATATTCATTAAATGCGTCTTGAGTAGAAAAATTAGAAGTTTCGTATTGATCAAAAAGCATGTTTTTTATTAAGTCTTTCTTAAGAGGAATGCTAATAAATGGGTTGGAGTTAACATACTGAATAGTATCTGTATCGTATATTATACCTGAACTTAATCTTCTTAGTACAAAACGAGCGGTATCTCTTTTATTAGGTATGAATTGTGTGTCTTCAAAAAAGTTTAATTTTTCAGAAGAGACATTATAGGTCTCATCAGACAGGAAAGTATTTTGTATAGACGGATTTGTTGGATCAAGTGTGCTTAAATAGGTAGTTAATCGAAAAACGTTTAACGTAAATGGCTGCGTTTGATTTCCAATGATTGAATCTAATTGAAAATCTGGCCCAATTGCATCAGAGCCTATTAATGTAGCATTATACGGCAACCTTAACAAGACTGTGTCTATCGTTGTTACTACTATTGTGTCAGAGCCATACTCTTCATCTACTTGAGTTAAATCTGCAGGAATACTTAACTGAGAAATGATTGATGCTTCAATTTTTTTATAGTTGTCGTTATTATAAACCCCTAATAAATATTGTCCTAAAATTCCTCCTATTTGTAATCCATCTGCTCGTACATTTGCAATGTCTTTTGCCGTAACTTCAATATTGATAATTGTATCGTTTGTCGTAAATTCTCCATTACTAACAATCGTGGTTCCTATATCTGTAAAATCCTCTTCACATGAAACTACTAATCCAATAAATATTGCTGTAACTGCAACAATGGATGTTGCTCTTATATATTTTTTTAACATAACTACTTTTAAATTTACTCTTCAGAGATAAGTTCTTTGTAAAAATTTAAATATTCTTCATAAGAATCTTCTTGCTGATATGACAGTTTTGGTACATCTGTTTTATTAATTTCATCTTCTAGTTCTTTAGGAATTTCTTGACTTCCGTGAACAATAGCATCTGAATTAGACACAGCACTTTTTAATATATTTATGTAGTTTGGTTCTTCTAGTACGCTTGTTTTGTCATCTGAAATTTTATCAAATTTGATTTTTTCAACCAAATCCTTGTTAAGAGTTCCTTCAAAATCTTTGTTGTAAACCGATATGACAATCTTACTTTCAGAAAATAAAGGCTCTTCACTGTAGTATTCTTTCAAATAAAGTGGTAATAATGAAGCCATCCAACCATGAACGTGGATAATATCTGGCGCCCAATTTAATTTTTTTACAGTTTCTACAACTCCCTTTGCAAAGAAGATTGCTCGCTCATCATTATCAGAAAACAACGCATCGTCTTCATCAGAAAAAATTGCTTTTCTTTTGAAATATTCATCATTATCAATAAAATAAACCTGCATTCTTTCCTTAGGAATAGAGGCTACTTTTATAATTAAAGGCATGTCCATATCATTGATAATCAAATTCATACCAGATAAACGAATTACCTCATGAAGCTGATGTCTCCTTTCATTAATCACGCCAAAACGTGGCATAAATATTCTTGTTTGAACCCCTTTAGAATGCGCTTTCTTCGCTACATTAAATGCAGTAGATGCTATCTCTGTTTCTGGTAAATAAGGTACAACCTC
>CAJXRR010000035.1 GCA_913060575.1 uncultured Flavobacterium sp. | reverse complement strand
TGTCATTTCTGTACATAATGTTTAAAATTATGTAGCCTTATTTCAGGACGGGTCACTATAGTGGGCAACGTGTTGGTATATGATTTGTTGCGTGTTTCAAGCACCTAATTTAGCAAATAATTACCGACCAAGAAAGTCCCAGAGGACTTTCGCAAGTAGGCAAGAAGCCAGCAATAAATTATATACGGTGTTCTACGCAGTTTTTTTATTCAGACTGTTTAATGTTAAATTCAATATTCCAATTTTTCAGATATTCCTTTAAACTTCCTAATCCAACTTCAGCTCTTCTTTTGTCTACAGTTTCAGGTTTTTCAAGTTTATATAATTCCCACTTTTTTGTTTCTCTATTTTTAGAAATTTGAGAACCATAAATTTGAGGTTTTCCGTCCATCATTAAAATTCTATCTTCCATTAAAGCAATGTTGCTTTTATTTAGGTCTCCATTTTCAGCTGATTTTTTTAATAAAGGAAAATATTTTTTTCGATTTGTATTATCAGCGTGTTGAAAAACTAACCAAATTGCACTCATCTGTTTTTTAGAAACTTGTTTTGTTGTCGGCATTCCACAATTTTCAATAAGACTAACAACTTTTATCAGATTTTGTTTGTCAATTTCTGGATTATAATCACTGTGATTATCATTTAACCTCATATTTTGATCACGTGAATAAATTTCTTCTAAAATTTCAGCTTTTTTAGCGCAATCAATATCTATTACTTTTATTGGAGATTCGTAATTGTAAGCTTGCATAAGTTTCACTTGAAATTCTTTATCTTTTTCAGTTGCTTTTCGGATAATCATTTCTTCAATTATTCCTTTTTTGTTTGCATATCTATCTGCTGTATATTCGTTATTATTTGGCATATTTTTGATAGAGTCAATTGTAATTATTGTCCCACTTTCATTTTTGTAAACAACTTTTTCAAAATCGATTATTTCCTTATTTTTTGCTCTTTCAATTAATTCTTTTTCACTCAATTTAGTTAGTTCGTTTGGAATATATTTTTTTCCGTTATTACAGGAAATCAGAAAGATGATAAGTAAGCTAAATGTGTAAGTTTTTAAATTCATTTTGTTGATTTAGTTAAATTGCGTAGAACTGGTTATATGGAGAACAATGTTCTCGTTTATCGGTTATTATTTCCGGATAAAAGGAACTTTTGTTCCTTTTTATCTCGATTAGCTAAAGATAATAAAATGGTATCTAATGGACTTTTAATATCTAGTAAATCTTTTTTTGCTACATGAGTGTAAATCATGGTAGTTTCTGGTTTAGAATGCCCCAAAAGCTCTTGTATATATCGTAAGTCAGTGCCGTTTTCTAACAAATGAGTCGCGTAACTATGGCGCAATGTATGTGGTGTTATCACTCTTTCTATCCTTGCTAGTTGTGTAGAATGATGTAAAAATTTACGGACACTACTAGCGCTGTAACATTTGTTTTCTGGTCCTTCTACAAAATATTTTTTGGGCCTATAAGTTGTTATATAATTTTGTAATAAAGGTAAAAAACTATCCGCCAAAACTACATACCTGTCTTTTCTCCCCTTTGCATTTTTTATTAACAACTGACGCCTGTTGATGTTAATGTTTTTAAGCTCTAACGAAATCAGTTCGCCAATACGTAATCCTGCAGAATATAGTAATGCTATAATGGCTCTATGTTTTAAATTTTTAGTAACCTGTAAGAGTGTTATTACTTCTTCTTGAGATAAAACGGACGGTAAAATTCTTGATTTTTTAGGCCGTTTTAACTCCAGTTCTTCAATTTTACAGTTAGGATAAAAAACAATGAATAATTTTAAAGCACTAATAAATTGCCTTTGTGAACTGATACTATATTGTAAAGGAACAAACACATTCTCTAAAAATAATTCAACATCTCTATTACTAAGTTCATCAATTGGTTTTGGCTGCACATAGTTAATAAAATCAGCTACATAGGTAAAGTAAGTTAGTACGGTGCTTTCACTATAACGCTTGCCTTTTAAGTATTTTACAAACTGCCTGATAAGTGTTTTGTTTTCTTCAGTAATTTTACGTGGTTTTTTAGTAGGCCTTTTCTTTTTTGTTATAAATAACGAAGGATCTAAAACAAAAGTAGCTTCCGTTTTTAATACCTGTTGAATTTTTTGCAGGTTATCTTCGGAGAAAGAACAAATCCAACCACGCAATGTCTTACTCCAATAAAAACCAGGTATTTTTCTTAACCTTGTAATAATCGTCTCAGAATAAGGGAAAAGAACAAGTAAAACCTCTTTATTTTTATGAGTAACTTTCTTTAAATGGATAGATACAGGAATAGATAATATATTTTTCATAGCATTTCAAAAATACAAAAAATAATTTCATAGGAGATAAATAAATATGAATCAGATGATTGTAATTAATTTGCCTCTAGAAAATTCTCTCCTATGACCATTTCTACATCCATTGTAAAAATATTTTAAATGTATTTTTCATAGAGACTTCAAAAATCATTTATTCCTCAATCAAACTGGCTGAAGGTGAAAATAATAATTCAGTAGGATTGTCAATATCATACAAATATTGATACCCTTTAGATTCTTTATTGCAGAAAGGAGTGATGAGTTTTACCATGTTTATAAAACCTTCTAAAGTTAGAATGCAAAAAAATATTTCATTGTCTTTTGTAAGTATTCCTTCGTCAGATGTAAACAACCCAAAAATTAAATTGCAGTTACGTGGAGTGATAAAATCGACTTCAGATAAATCTAGCTTTTGTCTTTTGTCAATAATTGTATCTTTTAATAGGTTTCTAAATAGAATTGCTTCGGCTTTGTTAAAGTTGTAAAGGCGAACAATATTTTCGTCAAGACCATTTACGTTTTCAATATAATCTAATTCCATTCTCTGTGCTGAATTTATTTCAGTAGTATCTTTTAATGCGCCTCTAGCCAGTTTTCTCCAATTCCCATTTCTACATCTAATGGAACTAGCATTGTAAATGCATTTTCCATTTCGTGTTTAATAATGGGTTTGATGATTTCTAACTCATCTTTATGCGCATCAAAAACCAATTCATCATGCACTTGTAATAGCATTTTAGATTTGAAACCTTCTTCCTCAAAGCGTTTGTAAATGTTAATCATGGCTAGTTTGATGATGTCTGCTGCAGATCCCTGAATCGGAGCATTTACGGCATTTCGTTCTGCTGCACCACGTACAATAGCGTTTCTAGAATTAATATCTTTTAAATATCTACGTCTTTGTAAAACAGTTTCTACATAACCATTTTCTCTTGCAAAATCTACTTGCGAAGCCATATAAGCACGTAACTTTGGATAGGTTTCATAATAGGTGTCAATCAACGCTTTAGCTTCTTTTCTTGATAAATCTGTTTGATTGCTCAATCCAAAAGCAGATACTCCATAAATGATTCCAAAATTCACTGTTTTTGCATTGCTACGTTGCTCTCGAGTTACTTCCTCTAAAGGAACATTAAAAACTTTTGCTGCGGTAGAAGCATGAATGTCTTCTCCGTTTTTAAACGCTTCAATCATGGTTTCTTCTTCACTTAAGGCTGCAATAATTCGCAATTCTATTTGCGAATAATCCGCCGCTAATAACACATGATTTTTATCTTTTGGAATAAACGCTTTTCTAACTTGTCGTCCACGTTCAGTTCTAATCGGAATGTTCTGTAAATTCGGGTTATTAGAACTCAATCTTCCTGTAGCAGCAACAGCTTGCGCATAAGCTGTGTGAACGCGCCCTGTTTTTGAGTTGATTTCATTTGGTAAAGCGTCAACATAGGTGCTTTGTAATTTTTTATACTGACGATATTCTTGAATATCTCTAATAATCTGATGTTCTTTTGCTAAATAAGACAAGACATCTTCTGCTGTGGAATACTGACCCGTTTTTGTTTTCTTTGGTTTGTCTACCAACTTCATATTTTCAAACAAAACAATTCCTAATTGTTTGGGAGAGGCAATATTAAATTCCTCGCCAGCTTGTTCAAAAATATTTTTCTCTAATCTGCTAATGTCTTCAGTCAAATGAACGGATAATTCTTTTAAGAAATCTACATCTAAATTAATGCCTTCAATTTCCATGGCTGTCAAAACAGAAACTAATGGCAATTCAATCTCATTGAATAATTTAGTCACATTTCCGCTTTCCAATTCTTTGATAAAATGCTCTTTTAATTGCAATGTGATATCCGCATCTTCAACGGCATATTCGGTCTGATCTTCAATAGGAACCACACGCATCGATAACTGATTCTTTCCTTTCTTACCAATCAGTTCTGTGATAGAAACTGGCTGATAATTTAAATAAGTTTCCGCTAAAATATCCATTCCATGTCGCATATCTGGATTGATCAAATAATGCGCAATCATGGTGTCAAACAATTTTCCTTTAACAGGCATCTCATAATTTGATAAGACCTTCATGTCATACTTTAAATTATGACCGATTTTTTCGATGTCTTTATTTTCAAAAAACGCTCGAAACTCTTCTAAAATGGTTTTTGTTTCTTCCTGATTTTCTGGAAATGAAACATAATACCCTTTTCCGATTTCCCAAGAAAAGGCGATTCCAATTAATTCAACTTCTAAAGCTTTTAGCCCGGTTGTTTCTGTATCAAAACAAACCGAAGTTTGTTGTTGTAGTTTTTTAAGCAGTAATTTTCTTGATAAAGGAGTATTTACATGCTGATAAAAATGATCGGTAGTAGCGATGGTTTTATACCCCTGAATACTTTCTTCTTCTGTTACACTTCCGGTTCCTGGAGCTGCAAACAAATCAAACTGACCATTTTGGTTGCTGAGCGTAGTTGAAGTAACCTGTGCTGAACTTTTTGATTGTGTAGTTTCAGTAGTTGTTTCTTCAGAGACACTAGTTGCTGTGGTAAACGTTTTCACAAAACTATCGGTAAGTCTTCTAAATTCTAATTCTGTAAAAATGGCTTTGGTTGCCTCAATATCGGGCATGCACATTTCAAAGTTTTCTTCATGAAATTCTACCGGAACATCCAACATAATGGTTGCCAGTTCTTTTGATAAAATCCCCAATTCTTTGGCGCCTTCTACTTTCTCTTTCATTTTTCCTTTCAAATCAGCCGTATTTGCCAATAAGTTTTCCATAGAACCATATTGTGCCAAAAACTTTTTTGCTGTTTTCTCACCAACACCTGGTAGTCCTGGTATATTGTCAACAGAATCTCCCATCATTCCTAAAAAGTCAATGACTTGTTCTGGTCTTTCTACACCAAATTTTTCTTGTACTTCAGCAATTCCCCAAGTTTCATATCCACCACCAAAACGAGGACGATACATAAAGATATTTTCAGAAACCAATTGTGCAAAATCTTTATCAGGGGTTACCATAAAAGTTTGATAGCCTTCTTTTTCTGCTTGTTTAGCCAAGGTTCCAATAATATCATCAGCTTCATATCCTGCTAGAACAACTGCAGGAATTTTCATGGCTTTTAAGATCTCTTCAATAATAGGAACTGCAATTTTAATTGCTTCTGGAGTTTCTTGTCTATTGGCTTTGTATTCTGGAAACGATTCTGTTCTGGCAACACTTCCACCTCTATCAAAACAAACGGCTAAATGGTCTGGTTTTTCACGCTTAATAACATCTAATAAAGAATTGGTAAACCCCATAATTGCAGAGGTATCCATTCCTTTAGAGTTAATTCTTGGGTTTTTTATGAAGGCATAATACCCTCTAAAAATTAGTGCGAAAGCATCGAGTAAAAAAAGTCGTTTTTGATCTGCCATTTATGTCTTTTGTTAAGATTATAAATCTACAAAAACTTATGTTTTTAAACAGAGTTAGCCGAGGTAATTTTAGACTTCATTTTATGTCAAGCCTTTTTTTCTAAGTTCCCAAGAGGCACCACTTCCCATTTCAAAATCCCAATTACTTATATAACTTTCAATCTTCCCTATTATTTTTTCTACGGATTGGTAGACTGTTTTAAGATTTTTGAAATGAGCAAGAATGGAATTGTTTTCTGGGTCAAAATATCGATCTTGACACCAAACTAGATAGTCGGAAGATTCGGCATAAAACTCTAGCTCCCTTAACACTAAACATAGATTTAATAAAGGATAGTTGTACTTAATGTCTCCATATTCATCTTCTACATAAAAATAAAAAGTCTCTTTTTCTATAGTAAATGCAACAGCACAGTATTCTTTGCTTTTAGTAAGAAAATCTGTTGTTGAAAATTGTATTTCCATTTGATGATTTACATAAATCTTATTGAGGGCTTCTATTTCTGGATAACTCGCCATGACTTTCTTATTTGTTTATTCTTTTGGTTGAGTATAAGGTTTAAATAGTTGATTTATAAAGCTACAAAACTTTAACAATATGTTAAAAACAGAGGACTTGTTTTAGATGTACCTTCGCGTTGTTATAATTAAACTTACTTTATGCCACGTTGGGTAATCCCTCTATTGATTGCTTCTGTAATCATTTTTGTACTCGAATATTATGCCTATCAGGCAATAAAAACCATCACTAAAAATAGAATCATTAAATGGGTTTGGTTACTCATAGGAATTGGAATCTATCTCAATTTCTTATATGTCATTTTTACAACACCAAGATCTGCAGGTCAAACCACAGAGTTTCAAATGGCTGTTGGAATGATGATTACTATTTTAATTCCTAAGGTGTTTATCTTAGTGGTGCTTTTTGGAGAAGATGTAATTCGATGGATTCAAAAAATTATTTCTTGGATTAGTAGTAATCCAACGCAGCCCATACCAGGAAGGCGTAAATTTTTATCTCAAATAGCACTTGGTTTGGCGGCAATTCCATTCGCTTCCTTCTTATACGGAATCATTCAAGGGCGCTATAATTATAAAGTTTTAAAATATCAATTAGCATTTAAAGATCTCCCAGATGCTTTTGATGGATTTACCATTACTCAAATTTCTGATATTCATTCGGGTAGTTTTACCAATAAAGAGAAGATTCAATATGGAGTAGATATGATCAATGAACAAGAGTCAGATTTGCTTTTATTTACAGGAGATATTGTCAATAACAAGGCAAGTGAAATGGATGATTGGCTAGACATGTTTAGCGATTTAAAGGCACCTTACGGGAAATATGCTATTTTAGGAAATCATGATTATGCAGAATACATCAGAGGAATTAGCGAAGAAGAAAAAGAACAACAATTTGAAGAAATTAAAAACATTCATCCAAAAATAGGCTTCGACTTATTGTGCAATGAAAATCGTTATATAGAGAAAGAAGGTCAAAAAATTGCCTTGATCGGTGTAGAAAATTGGGGAAAAAACTTTAAGCAAGCAGGAGATCTTTCTAAAGCATCTAAAGGAATTAGTAAAGAAGACTTTAAAATTTTAATGTCACATGATCCTTCGCATTGGGATGCAGAAGTAAAGCAAGCTGATTTAAATTATCATTTAACGTTAAGTGGTCATACACATGGATTACAAATGGGAATTGAGATTCCTGGTTGGATTAAATGGAGTCCGTCTAAATATGTCTACAGACAATGGGCAGGTTTGTATGAAGAGTACGGAAGATACATAAATGTAAATCGAGGATTTGGGTATCATGCCTTTCCTGGGAGAGTTGGAATTTGGCCAGAAATTACGGTAATTGAGTTGAAAAAAGCTTGATAATCAGTTGAATTCAATAGAAATGTTATATTTGTAATTATGAAAACGTAATTAGTTGCGTTTCAACCCTAAGAAAAACAATTATAAATGACAAAGTTTGGTGAGTTAATTAGTGTTGATCAGCCGGTCTTAATAGACTTCTATTTTGATTGGGACGATGCTGATAATAATTTAGATACGCTACGTGATGTTGCTGCTGCTCTAGGAGATAAAGCAAAAGTGATTAAGATAGATATCAAAAAGAATGAACCACTTGCAGAAGCACTACGAGTAAAAGGAAATCCTACATTCATGATCTATAAAGATGGTGAAATGAAATGGAGACAAACTGGTGAGCAAGATGCGAATACTTTAATTGGTTTGGTGCAACAGTATTTCTAAACTACGGCCTTAAAAGTATAGCCTTCTTTTGTAAAATGAGCTAGAATTCTAGGTAACGCATAGAAGATTTTCTCTTTAGCTTTTTCACTATCATGCATTACAATAATACTTCCGTTGGTTGTATTTCCTAAAACATTTTCTAAGCATTTTTCTGGACTTATTGATTTGTCAAAATCTCCACTTAACACATTCCACATAATTATTTTATAACCTTCTTTCTGTAATAGCTTTCCTTGTGAGGCTTTCAGTTTTCCATACGGAGGTCTAAACAACTTAGAATCGATATGTGCAGAAGCATGTTTAATGTTTTCTAGGTAAACACTGCTGTTTGTTTTAAAGCCATTTAAATGGTTGAATGTGTGATTTCCAACAGCATGTCCATCATTAAGGATATTTTGATAAATTTTTTGGTGGCTTTTCACATTCTTTCCTATACAGAAAAATGTAGCTTTTGCTTTGTGTTTTTTCAATTCAGATAAAACAAATTCAGTTATTTCTGGAGTAGGACCGTCGTCAAAAGTTAGGTAGATTTCTTTCGGAACCGATGAAAAACGCCAACGATAACTAGAGAATAGACTCTGAATGATTGTAGGCGTTTTAATGGTATAAAGTTTCATGTGTTTATAAATATTGCTTTTTATCGGTCACATGTAACATTCATTTAATTATTTCCTTGGGTATCGAAAATTCAGTTATGAATGTTTCATAAATAACGATTATTCGTCTGGCATTAAATGACTGAATAACTTTACGGTTTCTATAAACTCATCTTGTTTTTGTTTTTTGTAATCTTCATCAGTATCAAATCTATCAATTTGAGTGGCGATGATATTTCTATACATTAACAGATTATTGTCAATTTCTTCAAAGATTAAATTTGAATTTTCTTTTGGAAACTCAGCCAACCAAATTAGTTGCTCTTTAAAAATTTGAATTAATGTATCTGCAGCTTTTCTAGCTTTTTCAGGTTCTCCTAATAAGTAATACATTTCTGGGTATCCAACCGATAAACTAAAGTGACCAAAGTCCTTAATTGGCATTTTTTCGATAGAAAGATCTAATACTTCTAAGGCTTTTATGGTATCGCCTTCTTCTGCAAAAGCATCAGACAAACGCATTAAATTATTACGTAATGATATGGAGTTTTTCTTAGTCTGTTCATCTAAATAAATCTTTCCATCATTGATGTTTCTCCAGTTAAATTTCTGAATGTTATTGTACATTTTTTCTGGATCGATTCTCCCCATATCAAACGGACTCTTTTTTGTCACTGTTCCGTCTGGATTTACAATCTTCATAGGTGTCTTTATAGGAACTAGTTTATAGGCCATTCCGTCTAACTGTAAATAGTCTTTTAGCCAAATATATTCTTCATCGGCAAATGCTCCACCGGTAAAGTATATAGGTCTTTTCCAGTCAAAATTTGCTAAAATATCAATCATCAGGATTCTGTTTTTAGCAATTCCTCTTCCGATTTCAATTTCTATGTAATCAACAATTTTATCAGCATCTTTTGCAGCTACAATACCGTATTTTAAAACATTTTCCTTGTTTACAGGAATTCTGATCTTATTAGTAGGAAGTACTTTTTCATCATTACCATCTCCATCGATATCATAGAATGTGGCTTTATTTTTACTTTCTACCCATTGCATAAAATTATTGATAGGAAGAATTGAATCTTTTAATGAAGGAAATAATTCTTCAAAATAATAAGCTGCATCTAAACTCCCATATTTATAATCGTCATGTTCTAGTTGAGAAGGAATTGGAAGAGCGTCATATGTAGCTCGTTTCATTTGATCGATATACCAATCGGTAGCAAATAAACTTGTATTTACTAGTTTAATATCGGTTCTAATTCCTTCAACTTCTTGCATGTACCATAATGGGAAGGTGTCATTATCACCAATGGTAAACATGATGGCGTTAGGGTCGCAAGACTCTAAATACGATTGTGCATTTAAATGTGTTGTATATCTGTTAGACCTGTCATGATCGTCCCAGTTTTCAAAAGCCATGAGGGTTGGCACTGCTAGAAGTGTGACACCTGATACGGCAATTGCAATCATTTTTTTGTTGGCAAAATGTTTTAAATATTGATATAAAGCGAGAACTCCAAAGCCTATCCATATTGCAAAAATGTAAAAAGACCCTACAACGGCATAATCTCTTTCTCTTGGTTCAAAAGGTTTTGGATTTGTGTAAAATATAATGGCTAATCCAGTAAAAGCAAAGAACATAAATAAGACAAAGAAGTTTTTCTTGTCCCATCTAAATTGATATAACAAACCAATTAATCCTAATAAAAAAGGCAACATATAATATACATTACGCCCTTTATTTTCTGTTACATCGGAAGGTAAATTGGTTTGTGGACCTAATCTTGCTTCGTCGATAAATTTGATTCCACTTAGCCAATTCCCATTGTATTTATCTAACTGACCTTGGACATCGTTTTGCCTTCCAGAGAAATTCCACATAAAATAACGCCCATACATATAGCCAAACTGATAGTTAATCATGAATTTGACATTCTCTCCAAAAGTTGGTCTTCGGGTGCTATTTTCTGGAATTCCAGCAATTGCTTTGTACATTTCTTCCGAAGCAGGGTTTGTCATTCTAGGAATAAAACCTTTATGCCTACTTGACGGATTTGGTAAAACATCTTTGTATTTATTTACAATTTCATACTTACCATTTCTTTTTTCATATTTTGGTTTATCGTCTCGTAAAGGTTTGTCTTTATCAACTTCTCTACTGTAAGTGTTTGAGTAATAAGTGTCATAAAAAACATTGGCATCACCATACTGTTCTCGATTGTAGTAAGCTAGTAATTCTCTAGCACTAGAAGGGTCATTTTCATTAATTGTTGTATTTGCATTAGCTCTTATTGGCAACATAATCCAAGATGAAAAACCAATCATGATAAATAACACAGATAGAATTAATGTATTTGCTAATACTTTTTTCTTTTTTCGAGTATAATTTAATCCAAAGTAGAAGGCTAGGATTAGTATAATTCCAGCAATAATAGATCCTGTATTGTAAGGTAACCCAATAGAGTTGATAAAAAATAATTCAGAGGCACTAAAGAATTTTAGTGTAAAAGGAAATAGAAACTTAAAAACAAAAGCTAATACAAGCACAGAAATGACTGTAGCAACAGCACTAGTTTTAAAATTAATAGTAGGATAAGTTTTAAAGAAATATAAGAGAACAATCGCAGGGATTACTAATAGGGATAATATGTGAACACCAAATGATAATCCAACTACAAAACTAATAATGACTAACCATTTATTTCCTCTTGGGGTATGTATTTCACTTTCCCATTTTAATCCCAACCAAAAAAGCAGCGCCATTAAGAAGGATGACATTGCGTATACCTCGCCTTCAACAGCACTAAACCAAAAGCTATCAGAAAAAGTATAAGCCAAAGAACCAACTAAAGAACTACCCAAAATTGCTATTGAAGAACCTTCTATAATTTCACTAGACTTTTTAGCTAGTTTTTTAGCCAAATTAGTAATGGTCCAAAACATAAAAAGAATGGTAAATGCACTTGCTAAAGCCGACATAAAGTTCACCATTTTAGCTATTTCAGCAACATCAGTAGTAAACATGGCAAAAAAGGCACCTAACATTTGAAATAAAGGAGCTCCCGGAGGGTGACCAACTTCTAATTTTACAGAAGTAGAAATATATTCACCACAATCCCAAGCACTAACCGTTGGTTCTAAAGTGAGAGAATACGTTATAAGCGCTATAGCAAATGTACCCCAACCAAGTATAAGGTTCCATTTTTTAAAATTTTCTGGTGTCATATGATCATAAAATGTATGGGCGAATTTACTAATTTATCGCAGAAAAAACGTTTAAGAGAGTAGTATTAAGTAATTCAAGATTATAAATCTTTGTTAAAAATAAAAAAGTAATAAAAATATTTGCAGTATAAAAACTTTAAATTAAATTTGCACCCGCTGAAAAGCAGATTGGCCTATGGTGTAATTGGTAACACACCGGTTTTTGGTACCGACATTCAAGGTTCGAGTCCTTGTAGGCCAACAAGTATTAAAATCCTAATCTTTTTAGATTGGGATTTTTTTATGGACAAAAGGGCGAGAAGTTGCCTGCTGGAAGCAGGGTTTATGTTGAGCTTTATCTAAGTAAGTTCTTGTAAATCAACAAAAAGTCTCTCAAATTAATTTGAGAGACTTTTTTTTATAGTTTAAATGTGATGATGGGTCTTAAGACGTTTTTAGACAAGCTTTTGGTAATGCTGCCATTAAAAAGATTAGAAAGTCCACTTCTTCCATGAGTGCTTAAAGCAATTAAGTCTGCATCGATTTCTCTCCCAAAATTTATAATTCCTTTGACAACAGAAGTGTCATTATAAACATTGATGGTACTTTTAGAGACATCAAAATCCTTTATAAACTCTTTTATTTTTTCTTTTGTCACAGAAGAACTTTCAAATTTTCCAATGGTATTTACTTTTAGCAAATGAATTTTACTAGTAAACTGTTTTGCAAAATTTAAAAATTTACCAAAAACTACTTTGTTTTCTTCTTTAAAATTTGAGGCAAAAACTAAATTTTTAAATTTAAATTTATCGGAGTCAGTTTTTACTACAATTACAGGAATGTCTGAAGTTCTAACTATTTTTTCTGTATTTGATCCAATGATCATTTCTTCAAAATCTGAGATTCCTTGAGACCCCATGACAATTAAATCTGCTTTAATTTTTTTGGCATATTTATCAATTCCTTCATAAGGGTTTTGAAATTTTATAGCGTATTTTACGATTTGTTTTTCATCAAAAAATCGTGCTTTCAGCTCTAAAATTTTTTCTTTCACCTTTCTTAAATACATCATGCTTTCTGGAATGCTAAAATTACTACCTGCACCCATGTCAACTATACCAGAAGGAAGTTCTACTAAGTGAAGTAAATAAATTTCGCAGACTGTTTTTTTACCTATCTGAGCAGCCATTTTTGCAGCAAACTCAGATTTATTTGAAAAATCGATAGGAACTAAAATTTTAAACATACCTAAAAATATTTAATAGTTACTAGGGGAGGATTTATAAAATAAAAACTTACATGTTAAATTTACAAAAAATATAGAAACAAAGCTATTTGGTTATTAAGTAACTAGTTAGTATATTTGCACCGAAAATAACGAAAAACGAAGAAGAAGGGGACGATAAGTCCCCTATTTTTATATCTTAAGGCAATGGATCAAAGTTTGGTAAAAAAATTAGTTAAAGAAGCGATTTCGGAAAATGAATCCTTGTTTCTAATTGAGCTGGCTTTTTTAACTGGAAATAGAATAAAAATTATCGTTGATGGAGATGAAGGGGTGTCGGTAAAAGAATGTATAAGAATTAGCCGACATGTAGAAAATAGTATTGATAGAGAAGAAGAAGATTTTGGGTTAGAGGTTACCTCTCCAGATATCTCTCATCCGTTAGCTGTTAAAAGACAGTACAATAAAAATATCAATAGGATCTTAAAAGTAAAGACTGAAGAAGAAGAGTTAGAAGGAACTTTAGTCGCTATTGATGAAAAAGGAATTTCCTTACAATGGAAAACCAGAGAGCCAAAACCAATTGGAAAAGGCAAAGTAACCGTAGAGAAAAATGTAAGTATAGCATTTGAGAATATTAAAGAAGCAAAAGTGAAGATCACATATTAAGAAGAACATGCAATGGAAAATATAGCATTAATAGATTCGTTTTCAGAATTCAAAGACATGAAAAGTATAGACAGAGTAACTCTCATGTCTATCTTAGAAGAAGTTTTTAGAGCAGCGCTTAAGCGTAAATTCGGATCAGATGATAATTTTGATATTATTATCAACCCAGATAAAGGAGATTTAGAGATTTGGAGAAATCGTATCGTTGTAGCCGATGGTGAAGTAGAAGACGATAATGAAGAAATAGAAATAACAGCGGCAAGAAAAATTGAACCAGATTTTGAAATTGGTGAAGATGTTTCTGAAGAAGTAAAATTATTTGATTTAGGAAGAAGAGCTATTTTGGCTTTGCGTCAAAACTTGATTTCTAAAATTCATGAACACGATAGCACAAACATATTTAAACACTTTAAAGATTTAGAAGGAGATTTATATAGTGCAGAAGTTCACCACATTCGTCATAATGCAATTATTTTATTAGATGATGATGGGAATGAAATTGTATTGCCAAAGAGTGAACAAATTAGATCAGATTTTTTCAGAAAAGGAGATTCTGTAAGAGGAGTTATCAAAACGGTTGAACTAAGAGGAAATAAACCAGCAATTATTTTATCTAGAACTTCACCAGAATTTTTAGTAAAATTATTTGAACAGGAAATTCCAGAAGTATTTGACGGTTTAATTACAGTTGAAGGAGTTGCAAGAATTCCGGGTGAAAAAGCAAAAGTAGCCGTAGATTCTTATGATGACAGGATCGATCCAGTTGGAGCATGTGTTGGGATGAAAGGTTCTAGAATTCACGGTATCGTTAGAGAATTAGGAAATGAAAATATTGATGTAATCAATTATACCAAAAACGAACAATTATTTATCTCAAGAGCTTTAAGCCCTGCGAAGATTGTTTCAATGGAAATTGAATTATATGAAGAAGAAAAAAATGGTAAAAAAGGACGCGTAAACGTATTCTTAAAGCCAGAAGAAGTTTCTAAAGCAATTGGAAAAGGTGGAGTAAATATTCGTTTGGCAAGTGAATTAACCAAATACGATATTGACGTTCAAAGAGAAGGTTTAGAAGAAGAAGATGTAGAATTGACAGAATTTAGAGATGAAATTGAAGCTTGGGTAATTCAGGAATTTAAAAATATTGGATTAGATACAGCAAAAAGTGTTTTAGATACTTCGGTTGAAGAACTGTTAAAAAGAACAGATCTAGAAGAAGAAACTATATTAGACGTTCAAAGAATTTTGAAAGAAGAATTCGAAGAATAGACAATCAATAAAAAATAATACTTTTATATTAATAAAAGTTAACAAGAGTATATGTCGGAAAGTAGAACAATGAGACTTAATAAGGTACTAAGAGAATTAAATATTTCTCTTGATAGAGCTGTGGAATATCTTGCTAAAAACGGTCACCAGATCGATGCAAGACCAACTACAAAAATATCAGGTGAGATATATCAGGTACTACAAGATGGTTTCGAAACAGATGCAAACAAGAGAGCAGCATCAAAAGAAGTAGGCGAAGAAAAGAGAAAAGAGAAAGAAGCAATTAGACTTGAGCTCGAAGCTAAAATTGAAAAGAAAAGACTAGAAGATGAAAAACGAGATGAGGTCTTAAAAGCTAAAGCTGAAAAACTAGAAATAAAAACAGTTGGTAAAATAGATATTGCTCCTAAAAAAGCAACCCCTAAAGTAGCGGAAAAAACTGTTGAAGAACCAAAAGTTGAGGAAGAAGTAAAACAAGAATCCAAAGCTGAAGAAAAGGTTATTGTTAAGGAGGAAGTAAAACAAGAAGCTAAAGTTGAAAAGAAGGTTGAAGAAGTAACTTCTGATAAAAAAGTTGAAACGATCTCTGAAGAGAAAGTTGAAGACAAGCCAACAGTTGAAAAAGAAAAAGTTGCCGAAATAACAGAAGAATCTAGTTCTGAAAATGATCCAGAGGTTTCTGAAACTTTAAAGACAAACTATAAAAAGTTAGACGGTCCTAAGTTAACAGGTAAAACAATTGATCTTAAGCAATTTGAAAAAGCTAAGAAAAAACCTGCTGATAAGCCCAAAACGAATAGCAACGACGCTTCTAAAAGAAAGAGAAAGAGAATTAGTAAGCCTGGGGCACCTGGACAAAGCAACCAAACCAGAACACCTGGTCAGAATCAAAATAGACCACCAGCTAGAGGAGGCGCTAGAGGAGGTTCGCAACAAAGAAGACCTGTTGTTAAAAAAGAAGAACTTACAGAAGCAGAAATCCAGAAGCAAGTTAGAGAAACTCTAGAAAAACTTCAAGGGAAATCTTCTAAAGGTAAAGGAGCTAAATACAGAAGAAATAAGAGAGATGCACACAGAGAATTATCTGATGCAGAATCTGAAGCACAAGCACTAGAATCTAAAATATTAAAGGTTACAGAATTTGTAACCGTAAGTGAAGTTGCCACAATGATGGAGGTTCCTGTAACTGATATTATTTCTGCATGTATGATGTTAGGAATGATGGTAACAATGAATCAACGTTTAGATGCTGAAACTTTAAAAATTGTAGCAGAAGAATTTGATCATACTGTAGAGTTTGTGGGCGCAGAAGTGGAAGAATCTATTGAAGAAGTTATAGACAAGCCAGAAGATTTAGTAAATCGTGCTCCAATTATTACAGTAATGGGACACGTAGATCACGGTAAAACTTCCTTATTAGATTATATTAGAAAAGCAAATGTAATTGATGGAGAATCAGGAGGAATTACGCAACATATTGGAGCGTACTCTGTAAATGTAGGAGATCAAAAAATTGCATTTTTAGATACACCGGGTCACGAAGCTTTTACAGCGATGAGAGCTCGTGGTGCACAGGTTACAGATTTAGTAATTATTGTAGCAGCAGCCGATGATGATGTAATGCCTCAAACAAAAGAAGCTATATCTCACGCGCAAGCAGCAGGGGTTCCAATCATATTTGCAATTAATAAAATTGACAAGCCAAATGCGAACCCAGATAATGTAAAAACGCAACTTTCTTCAATGAATTTATTAATTGAAGAATGGGGAGGAAGTATTCAATCACAAGATATTTCTGCAAAAACAGGACAAGGAATTCCAGAATTATTGGAAAAAGTATTGTTAGAAGCTGAAATCTTAGAATTAAAAGCAAACCCTAATAAAAATGCAGTTGGTGCAGTAGTAGAAGCGCAATTAGATAAAGGAAGAGGTTATGTGACTACCATATTAGTCCAAGCAGGTACTTTAAAAATTGGAGACTACATGTTGGCCGGTAAAAACAGTGGTAAAGTAAAAGCCATGTTTGATGACAAAGGAAACAATGTTGAAATCGCAGGTCCATCAACACCAGTTTCAATCTTAGGATTGGATGGTGCGCCACAAGCAGGAGATAAATTCAATGTTTTTGACGATGAAAGAGAAGCAAAACAAATTGCTTCAAAACGTTCACAATTACAAAGAGAACAATCTGTTAGAACTCAGAAAACATTAACACTTGCAGAAATTGGAAGACGTATTGCGTTAGGAGATTTCAAAGAGTTGAATATTATTTTAAAAGGAGATGTAGATGGTTCGGTAGAAGCATTAACAGATTCTTTCCAGAAGTTGTCTACGGAAGAAATTCAAGTAAATATTTTACATAAAGGAGTTGGAGCTATTACAGAATCAGACGTATTATTAGCAACAGCTTCTGATGCTATTATTGTAGGATTTAACGTAAGACCTCAGGCAAATGCTAGAGTTATCGCTGATAAAGAAGAAGTAGATATTAGAACTTATTCTATTATTTATGATGCGATCAACGATCTAAAAGATGCCATGGAAGGAATGTTATCTCCGGAAATGAAAGAAGAGGTTACTGGTAATGTTGAAATTAGAGAAGTTTATAAAATTTCTAAAGTTGGTAACATTGCAGGTTGTATGGTAATGAGTGGTAAGATCTTTAGAAACTCTAAAATCAGAATTATACGTGATGGTATAGTTGTTCATGATGGAGAACTTACTTCGCTAAAAAGATTTAAAGACGATGTAAAAGAAGTTGCTAAAGGATATGATTGTGGACTTCAAATGAAGAACTACAATGATATCGTTGAAGGTGATGTTATTGAAGCTTACCAAGAAGTAGCAGTGAAGAAAAAATTGAAATAAAATTTCAATTTATACATAAAAAAAGCGCCGCAATTTGCGGCGCTTTTTTTATGTATTCTTATTTCCCTAATGGAATAACAATGGCGCTTTCGTACTTTCTTTTTAACTCTAATAACGCTTTATCAGCTTCGAGTTTTGTTTTGTAAAAACCAACTTGAATTTTCCATTCTGGTTGTCTATAGACAATAAATGTTTTAATCTCAGGAAAATCAATTTTAAATTTAGCCCTCAACTTTTTTGATTCAGTTTCAAAACCGTTATAAAGTTGAATTCTATATCCAAAACTATATTCTTTATTAAACGCTCTTTTTTTAGATATAAGATCGTTAATTAACTTATTATCAGATTTTTCTGATTGAGAAAAAACGGCTTGAGAAGTGAGGATACTTATTGTTAAAAAGTAAAATAATAGGATCGGTTTTTTCCTGTCTCTTATACACATCTCCGAGCCCACGAGACCGTACTAGATCTCG
>CAJXRR010000034.1 GCA_913060575.1 uncultured Flavobacterium sp. | reverse complement strand
AGATCTAGTACGGTCTCGTGGGCTCGGAGATGTGTATAAGAGACAGTGCCAGAAGAGTTCGTGGAAACACAACAAAACATACGCTTCAGAATGTCGAAAAAGTTAAAGAGGTAGTTATAAATGTTGTAAATTATGATATTGTTCAACAAATGTCATTGAGTAGTTCAGAGTATCCAGAGGGTGTAAATGAATTTGAAAAAGCAGGTTTTACGATGCTTGCATCCGATGAAATTAAACCATTTAGGGTAGCAGAATCTCCAATTCAATTTGAATGTAAGGTAACGGATATAATTTACACAGGAGATGAAGGTGGTGCTGGGAATTTGATTGTATGTGAAGTAATTAAAATTCATATTAATGAGTCAGTTTTAGATGCAAATGGAATGATTGATCAGCATAAAATTGATTTAGTCGCAAGAGCAGGAGGGAGCTATTATTCTAGAGCTAGAGATGGTTTTTTTGAAATCCCAAAACCTATCTCAACCTTGGGTATTGGAGTAGATTCAATTCCGGTGGAAATAAGAAATAGCGACGTGTTAACGGGTAACAATTTAGGAATGTTAGGAAATGTAGAATCTTTACCAAATAATGGAGATGTTGATAACTTTGCAAAAGAACACCCAGAATTAATTGGTTTAGAAATGGTAAAAAAACATACATTTGCTCAACAATATTTAGATAATAATGATGTAGAAAGTGCTTGGAAAGTGCTTTTATTAAAATAGTAATTATGGAAGTAATAGGTAAAGTTAAATTAATAAGTGAAACTCAAACTTTTGGAAGTAATGGGTTTAGAAAAAGAGAATTAGTTGTCACTACAGATGAGCAATATCCTCAAATGATTATGATTGAGTTTGTTCAGGATAAATGTGATTTATTAAACAACTATTCTGTTGGACAAGATGTAAAAGTATCGATCAATTTAAGAGGTAGAGAATGGATTAATCCACAAGGAGAAGCAAAGTATTTTAACTCTGTTCAAGGATGGAGAATAGAAAGTTTAGCGCAAGCTGCTCCATCTCAAATTCCTCCAACAGAACAATTTCAAGCTGCTCCAGATTTAAGTAGTGATGAACCAGACGATTTACCATTCTAAAAAAAGAATACGTATATAAAAAAAGCCTCGCAATTTGCGAGGCTTTTTAGTTATATAAAGAATCTAATTATTTAGGATCTAATGCATTGTCAATTCTAACAATTGCATCTTGTAAATGATACCTAGTTGTTGTATTTGCCGCTTTAGATACATTCGCTTTTAAGTCACGTTTCAATCTATTCAGCTCACCTCTCACCATTGCTTTAATATCTGATTGGTCAATGTTTACAGTACTTCTTTTGAAGTATCCTGCATTTGCACCTCTTTGATTTTGAGCTTTGTTTAATAAGAAATCTAATCTGTTGATATGAGCTCTTTGTAAGTTTCTTCTATAAGTATCAATAGCTCCACCTCTGTATAACTCAGACCAAACACCTTGACGTAAGTCATAGAACATTGTTAAAACAGTATATGCTTTGTTTCCGTTCATGGTTTCGTTTTCAATCATACGAGCCATTCTTCCAGCATTTAAAATATTGTTTAATGCTCTTGTTTGAGCACTACCAATTCTTTCAACTGCTCCAGAAAATTGAATTTTTCCGTAGATGTTTTTATCAATCATCCAAGTTGGAGTTTCAAATAATTCGTCGTTGATGAATTTTAAAGCTTCTCTTTGGCGTGCTTTGTCTACATGTGTATAAACGGCTCCTTCTTGACCTGCAGCTTTATAGTTTTCATAAACACCACCAACATTGGCAGCAACATGACCCATATAACGGTTAAATTGACCAACTACTTGACCATACATCGTTTGTAAATCTTCATAAGTCTCACCATTCTTTGTGGTCCACTTTTCAAGATTTGGTAAAATACGTTTCAAGTTTTTAATACCATAAGCACTTGCTTTCATTGCATCGTCTCCTAAATCTTCAGTTTGAGAACTAGGGTCTACAACTCCACCAGCTTGTTGATGACCAAAACGGTACATTGGATTGTCTGCTTTGTCTGTAATCCATTTGTTTAAAATTGGCTTTTCATCTTCAGCTGTAGTATTTAAAATTGGACGATATCCCCAATTAATTGAATACTTATCATAAGGACCAACATTTGGCATTAAAGCAACACCTTTATCTTCTGGTTGTGCTACATAATTAAAACGAGCATAATCCATGATAGATGGAGCAGTTCCAAACTTCTTAGTAAATGTAGCTGAACGCAAAGAATCTACAGGATACGCAACACTAGAACCCATGTTGTGTGGTAAGCCTAAGGTATGTCCAACCTCATGAGCAGATACAAACCGAATTAAAGGTCCCATAGTTTCATCTTTGAACTCAGCGGTTTGTGCATCAGGGTTGATTACTGCAGTTTGTATAAAGAACCAATTACGTAATAAACTCATTATATTATGATACCATCCGATATCTGATTCTAAAATCTCTCCAGAACGAGGATCACTTATATGAGGTCCATATGCATTTTGAATATCAGAAGCGAAATAACGAATTACAGAATAACGTACGTCTTCTGGAGACCAATCTGGATCTTCTTCTTTAGTTGGTGCATCTTTAGCAACAATAGCATTTTTAAATCCTGCAGCTTCAAAAGCAACTTGCCAATCATTTACTCCTTGCTTTAAATATTTTCTCCATTTCATTGGAGTAGCTGGGTCTATATAATAAACAATTTGTTTTTTTGGCTCTACCAATTCACCTGCATTAAACTTTGCAATATCTTCATCTTTTACTTCTAATCTCCAACGATCTAAATAACGAACAGTTTTAGCTTTTTGAGCATCTGAACCATAATCTACTTGTGCTCTGTCAAACCAACCAACTCTTTCGTCAAAATAACGACGCTTCATTGGTGTTTTTGGCAATAAGATCATTGAGTTACTCATTTCTACAGAAATAGATCCAACACTTCTATTTGAAGGAGGACTTGATGCAAAATAAGTTTTCACATGTCTTAGTTCTATGTTTTGTGGATAGCTGCTTACTCTTTCAGTAAAAGAACGCTCTTTGTCTAGTCGTGTAACTCTATATCTAGTTCTAGATCTTTGATCTAGTCCCATTGGCTTAATGTCTTCAGTTAATAATTTTGTAACATCAATAACTACAGCTGTAGTGTCTTTATTAAAAGCTTTGATTGGGAACGAGTATAAAACAGGTTCGAAATTTGAATTTTTAACAGCTTTATTTATTGGAAGTAATGAATCTGCAGCAATTTGATGAGAAACAATTCTTAATAATATTTTCTTACCTTTTCTTTGCCACCTAAGTACTTGATTATCTGTCTCTTCTCCACCATAACCAATTCCGCTAGCGGTTTTAGCAATTCTAGTAACCATTAACATTTCTCTATTCATTAGAGAATCAGGAATTTCAAAAAGATAAGTGTCATCTAAAGAGTGTACTTTAAACAACCCTTCGTCTGTTTTCATCTCTTTTGTAACCACTTTTCCGTAAGGTAGAATAGCTCCTTTTTTAGGTTTCGGTTTAGGTTTCGGTTTTGCAACTTGTTCTGTTTTTCCTTTTTTGCTTTTCTTCTTTTTACGTTGAGCATCTGCATCAATCGTAAGTCCAAATACAAAAAGAACAACAAGAATTCTTGAGAGTAATTTATGCGTCATAATATTAATAATTTAAGTGATTTTATTTGAGTTTTCGAAGTTAGTTATTCTATCTATTTGCAATTCTTAAAGTAATGTTAAAGAGAGTGCGTCAAAATATGATTAAAACAAAAAAGGAACGATACAATGTATCGTTCCTTTTTTAAATAATTTATTAAAGTTTAAGATTAGCTTTCTCCTAAAAAAGGATATCTATAATCTGTAGGAGTTACAAAGGTTTCTTTAATTAACCTTGGCGAAACCCAACGTAATAAGTTTTGAGCAGAACCAGCCTTGTCATTTGTTCCTGAAGCTCTTGCTCCACCAAATGGTTGTTGGCCTACAACAGCACCTGTAGGTTTGTCATTAATATAGAAGTTTCCAGCACAGTTTTCTAGAGCTTTTGTAGCTTCTGCTACTGCATATCTATCTGTTGAAAAAACGGCTCCGGTTAATGCGTATTCTGATGTAGCATCTACTAATTTTAAAGTATCAGCCCATTCTGCATCTTCATAGATATATATTGTAACCACGGGGCCGAATAATTCAGTACACATGGTTGTATATTTTGGATCTTTTGTTACTATTACAGTTGGTTCAACAAAGTATCCTTTTGATTTATCATAGTTTCCGCCAGCAATAACTTCTGCATTTGAATCGGCTTTTGCAGCGTCAATAAAAGATGCTAACTTATCAAAAGAAGCTTCATGAATTACTGCAGTAATAAAATTACCCATATCTTCTGGAGAACCCATTTTAAAAGAGGCAATATCTTCTTTTACAAAGTTTAATGTTTCTTCAGCTAAGGATTTTGGCAAATACACTCTTGAAGCTGCAGAACATTTCTGACCCTGAAATTCAAAGGCTCCACGAGAAATTCCAGTAGCAATTTGTTTTGGATTTGCAGAAGGGTGCGCGATGATAAAATCTTTACCCCCGGTTTCTCCTACTATTTTAGGATACGTTTTATAATTATGAATATTTTCACCAATTTTTTTCCAAATTTCTTTGAATACATAGGTTGATCCTGTAAAGTGAATTCCGGCAAAATCTGGACTAGCTAATACTGTATCAGTAATCATTACTGGATCACCATACACCATATTAATTACCCCATCAGGAACTCCGGCTTCTTGAAAAATATCCATCAATACTTTTGCTGAGAATATTTGATGATCTGAAGGTTTCCAAACAACCGTATTACCCATTAAAGCAGCACTCGCTGGTAAATTTCCGGCAATAGCTGTAAAGTTAAAAGGTGTTATTGCGTAAACAAATCCTTCTAAAGGACGATATTCAACTCGGTTCCATATTCCTTCAGCAGAATCTGGTTGCTCTTCATAAATTTGAGACATAAATTCTACGTTAAAACGTAAGAAATCAATGTATTCACAAGCTGCATCAATTTCTGCTTGATATACAGTTTTTGATTGGGCTATCATGGTAGCAGCATTTATTTTTGCACGATAAGGACCGGCAACTAATTCAGCTGCTTTTAAGAAAATAGCAGCTCTTTCTTCCCATGGCATTTGAGACCATTGTTTTCTGGCTTCTAAAGCGGAATTAATTGCATTTTCTACATGTGACTTTTCTCCTAAATGATATTGACCAACAACATGTTGATGATCATGAGGAAGTGTCATGTTTTTAGTATTTCCTGTTCTTACTTCTTCGTTTCCAATATACATTGGAACATCAACAGATCCATTATAATAAGCAGTATATTGCTTTGAAACCGCTTCTCTTTCTGGTGTTCCAGGAGCGTATGATTTTACAGTCTCATTAATTGCAGTTGGTACGTGAAAAAAACCTTTTCCCATTTTGTGTGTTTTTAAGTTGTAATCTACTAATTTTGGTCTCGCGAAGTTACAACTTATTTGTCAGTTTTTGAAGCCGATATAAGTCAGAATAACGTTTATTATAAACTCTTTACCTGTATGTGTACAGTTACTTATTTACCGCTAAAAAATAATGGTTTTATCTTAACTTCTAATCGAGATGAAACTCCATTGAGAAACACAATTGCTCCAAAAACATATATAGAAAACGGTGTTGAAATTACCTATCCTAAAGATGCGTTAGCTGGTGGAACTTGGATTGGTGTGAGTACTAAAAACAGATTAGTTTGTTTGTTAAACGGGGGATTTGAAAAGCATCAAAGAAATGCTCACTATAGAATGAGTAGAGGTGTGGTGGTGAAAAATATTTTGAGTGTAGAGAATCCTATCAATTATATTAAAGACTATGATTTTGAATCTATAGAGCCTTTTACCATTATTTTGGTTGATTGGAATACTGATTTAAAAACCTATGAATTGGTTTGGGATGGAAATTCAAAACATTTTCAAGAGTTACATCAAGAACCCAAAATTTGGTCTTCTTCTACCTTATATGATTCAAAGATGAAGTCAGAAAGGATACAGTGGTTTCAAGAATGGTTAAATCAACATTCCGATTTTCATCAAAGCGAAATTTTAGCGTTTCATCAAAGTACTGATAAGGGAACTGAAGGAACCAGTTTAAAAATGAAACGTCCTTTTGTAGAAACGGTAAGTGTTACTTCTTTTCAAAAAGAGGCAGAAGAATCTTCTATGAAATACTTCGATCTAAAAGAAAGTACAATCACAGAAATTAAATTCTAATACATAGCAAAAGTAATTGCAGACATGATAGCAAATCCAAATGCTGCCAAGAACAGGAATATAGAATTCAAAATACAAAGCTTTACAATAGTTTTAATATAGCCTTGTTGGTAAAATCGTTTCATAGCAATGAGTAAGTAGACTAAAAATAAGACAATAAAAATCCATGTAATATTTTCACTATTAGTTATTAAACCTAGGCTAAAGAAGATTGTAAGTAGTATAAAAAACACTGTTTGTGTATGAAAAACAAAAATCAAATGTTCTACATAGCTAAACTTTCTTCTAATGTAAATGAAGCGCAAGAACAATGTAAAAATTGGCAAGAAAATAAAGATAGAAATTGAGGCATAGGAAATGAGTTCTCTCATAAATCTCTTATTTTCTTCACCAGTATTTGATATAAAAGAATTAATCTTATCCGCTCTAGAATATTTAAACCTATTCCAAAAATTCTTTTCAATCTTTAAGCTATCTAAAGCATTATCAATTTCTGAATCTTTGTGTTCTTTTTGATAGGCAATCATCTTGCTCAAAGCACCTTTATCGTTATTAAATTCAAAATCAGGAATGCTATTCTTTTTTCTTTTTGTAGTGTCTTTTAATTTATTAAGTAAAGAAATTGCTTCTGCTTTTTCGACAGAATCTAGATTGTTAAGTTTTTCTTCAAAATTGATGTTCTTTAAAATAGAATCAGTGTTCTTGTTTGTTTCGTTTTGAATGTCTACAATATTGAACCCTTTTCCTTTTTTGGCGCCACTTCTGAAATCATTAAATTCATTGTATTTGTCAGCCAAGCCAAGAATAAGAAAGAAAACAATAGAGATAGTTAAGTAAAATTGAAATGGATTTGAATAACGAGCTCTTTTCCCATCAATAAAATCTCTTGAAACTTTTCCTGGCTTTATTAAAAGGGGAATTAAAGTAGTCCAAAATTTTGCATCCCAAGAAACAAAACCATTAAAAACTTCGGCAACAAAACTTTTAAAAGTGATTTTTTTGCTTTTGTTTTTTTGACCACAATTTGGGCAGAACTTTTCTTGTCCAAAAAACGGATGTCCACAGTTGAGACATTCGGGTTCTTTGGGTAAGGCTAATTTTCTGTTTTTATTTCTCTTAGTTAGTTTAATGATACGAGTGTTGAAAGTTGAAATGTTGGTATTGTTACTTTAAAGTTCTTGTGAGTTGCTAGATTTTTCATTGTAAAAAAACCTCCCATTGATCCCATATTGGATTGTAAAAAAGTTCCTGATTTGTACGTATAAACATCTTGAGGTTCTAGAATTGGCGATTGTCCTACAACGCCTTCTCCTTCTACTATTTCTTTTGTATTTAGAGAATCAAAAATTTCCCAATGACGATCTGTTAATTGAACAGCCTCTGAAGAATTGTTCTCTATAGTTATATAATAGCTAAATGTTTGATACATCATATGGTTTCTGTAAATCGTACCGTCATAGGTAGTTTTTACTGAAATTTTTATTCCTTTTGTAATTTGCTGAACCATATTCAGCTAATGTAGAAATTTAGTTTAGAAATCACAAGTAGATTAACGTTCTCCTTCAAACTTAATCGTTCCAACACCAATTACTCTGTCAAATAAAGCTCCGAAAGCTTTGTAATAGACAATTACAGTGTAATCATTTTCGGTTTTAGAGAAGTTTCCTCTGATGTCAGCTTCTGAAATGAAACCATTATCATCTTTAGTGACAAAGGTATAATTGTAAAAACCTTGCTTCAATAAAAACTGAGTTCTATAGGTATTTGATGAAGCATCAAAAAACATTTTATTTTCTTTGCTTAAACTAAAGTTGTTGAATCCTCCGTATAGATATACTTCTTTGTTGGGAATTCCATCCTCAACTTCTAAAGCAAAATGCATCATTGCATAATCAGCTTCTGTTTTTGGACTCGATGCTTCAACTGTTCTCACTAAAAATTGACCATTAATATCTGGATTATAAGTGTAAGATTTTACTACTCTGTTCTTATAAGGATATAAATAATTATGAAAAATTTCTTTCCGCTCAACTTTGGCAACATTGATACTGGCATTTCTGATAATCTTATTGTCAAAAAACAAGTATTCATTTCCGCCCCAGAAATTTGTTTTTCTAGTATAGTTATAGATGAGTTGATTGGGTCTAAAAAACTGTGGTTGTATGTCTGTTATGGCAGTATTCCAATTTTCATTTTGTAAAATGGCTACATGGATCTCTTGACTTGGGTTGTTAATTTGTAGCTGAGAATGATTTACTAAAAAATTGACGGTTTGAGCTTCATTCATATTTTTAGTATCTCTACTTCTGCTAACAGAAACACCCACTGTTACTGTGTTTTCATACAAGGTAAATCGTCGAGTAAAAATAACATCTTCCACTTCGTCTAAAACAGAAAGTAGGTAGTTCCCGCTTTTGGTTATCCTAGTATTTTGATTAGGAAATTGAACAGAATAATGTGTGTAATTTTGAAAGGTGTTAAAGGAATTCTCTACATTAAAAATAATATTAGATTGAAACCCTTCAATGTATTGATTGGCTATTAAATTACTTTTTTTCCAATCGTGCGTCATCAATTCTAATTTGTAATAATAATCTTTTTGGTCACCTTCTAAATCATCAAAACTCAACTCCAAGGTTTTTCCTAGGGGAACAATGTGATTAAAAACAGTATCGCCTAAAGGTCTTAATTGTATGGATTTAATATAGTTAGGTGCTGTTTGTTGTGCAAAATTATTGCTAAGGCCAAATAGAATAAAAAAAGAAAGAAATATTTTTTTCATAAAAAATTGGGATAATTTTTATTGATATACAAAAATGTGACCATTATTGTTTTTACAAACCTAAACAATAAAAAATAAGAGTACGATTTGTTTAATTTAGAATAATTATAAATAAGGAAATAACTCTAAGATAAAATCTTAAATATTCTGACTTCGCTCACAAAATAACTAAATTTGCATGATTTTTTTAGATAACTAAATTTCGGAAGTATCATGTCAAAAGACATCAGTATTAAAAAAGGTTTAGACATTAAGCTAGTTGGCGAAGCAGAGCAAACTACTAGTAGCATTCCAGTTAAAGGAGTGTTTGCTTTAAAACCAGAAGACTTCCACGGAATCATCCCAAAACTTATTGCAAAAGAAGGAGCAGAAGTAAAAGCTGGAGAATCACTTTTTTATTCAAAAAGTGACGAACGTATTTTATTTTCTAGTCCAGTGAGCGGAAAAGTAACGGAGATTGTTCGTGGCGCAAAACGTAAGATTTTAACCTTGAAAATCCTTGCTGATGGTAAGCAAGAATTTAAAGATTTTGGTAAACAAGATGCAGGTAAAATGTCTGCAGAAGAAGTGAAGAATCATTTATTTACTTCTGGTTGTTGGCCATTTATAAAACAACGTCCTTACGATGTAATTGCAAATCCTAATCAAGCTCCAAAATCAATTTTTGTATCTGCTTATGCAAGTTCCCCTTTAGCTGCAGATTATGATTATACATTGGCTGGTAAAGAAAAAGAATTGCAAGCGGCTTTAACGGCAGTTTCTAAATTAACGGCAGGAAAAGTTCATGTTTCTGAAGGGAAAAATTCTAATTCGCCGTTTAGTGGATTGAACAATATAGAACTTCATGAAGTTTCTGGACCGCATCCCGTTGGAAATGTTAGTACACAAATAGCGCAAATAGATCCTATTAATAAAGGAGAAGTTGTGTGGGTTGTAACTCCGCAAGATTTAGTTGTGATTGGCGAATTGTTCTTAACAGGAAACTTTAACCTAACGAGAACAGTTGCTTTAACAGGTTCTCAATTTGAAAAGCCATCGTATGTTTCTGTTGTTTCAGGAGCAGCGATTTCTGAAGTTGTAAAGAAAAATATCCAATTAGATAATACCAGAATCATTAGTGGTAATGTATTGTCTGGGACACAAGTTTCTGAGGATGGTTTTTTAGGATATTACGACAATCAAATTACGGCAATTCCAGAAGGAGATGACTATGAATTTTTTGGATGGAATAAGCCTGTTTTTAATAAAATATCTCCATCAAGAGCCTTAACATTCTCTTGGTTAAATCCTAAGAAAAAATACGATTTAAATACCAATACAAACGGAGAACACAGAGCTTTTGTAGTTACTGGATCTTACGAAAATGTATTTCCTCTAGATATGTATCCATTACAGTTCTTAAAAGCTTGTATGTATCAAGATTTAGATGAAATGGAAATGTTAGGTGGTTATGAAGTAGCTCCTGAAGATTTTGCATTAACAGAATTTATCTGTGTATCTAAACAACCACATCAGAAGATAGTGAGAGAAGGTTTAGATTTAATGAAAGAAGAATTAGGCTAAAAATAGATATCAAATGAGCTTAAAAAGTAATTTACATAATTTAAAAGAGAAGTATAAAGGAACAAAGATGGCTCCTGCGTTTAACGCAATCCATACTTTTTTATACTTGCCAAATGAGGTCACTCATAACGGAACTCATATCAAAGCAGCAGATGATTTAAAGCGTACCATGAACACGGTAATTATGGCTTTAATTCCATGTTTGTTGTTTGGAATGTTTAATGCTGGATACCAACATTATGCAGCTATAGATGCAGCAAAAGGAATTACCACAGAATTTTCTGTCTTAGGAAGTTTTATTACATGGGATAACTTTTGGATTGGAATCATCAAAGTGCTTCCATTAGTCATTGTTTCTTATGGAGTAGGATTACTAGTAGAATTTATTTTTGCAGTAATTAAAGGTCACGAAGTAGAAGAAGGATATCTAGTAACCGGAATGCTAGTCCCATTAATTGTACCAATTGATACACCATTATGGATGTTAGCTGTAGCAGTTATTTTTGGAGTAGTCATTGGAAAAGAAGTATTTGGAGGAACAGGAATGAATATCTTAAATCCTGCGCTTACAATTAGAGCCTTTTTATTCTTTGCGTATCCAACTTGGATGAGTGGAGATAAAGTTTGGGTATATGATGCCGTTAATAGAGTTGGAACACCAGATGCAATTTCTGGAGAAACTATTTTAGGTAGTTATGCTCAAAATCAAGACATTGTATATTCTAATTGGGATATGTTCTTCGGATTTATTCCAGGTTCAGTTGGAGAAACTTCTACGTTTTTAATTTTATTAGGAGCCGCTTTCTTAATCTTTACGAAGATTGGAAGTTGGAGAATTATTCTTTCAACATTTATTGGAGCTGCCGTAATGGGATTGATTTTCAATCAAGTTGTTGCAGCAGAAATTATTACAGACTCTAGTAAGTTTTACGGATTAATGAGTACAGATTGGTGGCAACACTTAATGATTGGTGGTTTGGCCTTTGGAGCAGTTTATATGGCAACAGATCCAGTAACTGCATCACAAACCAATAAAGGAAAATGGATTTACGGATTCTTAATCGGATTTATTTCTATTATGATTCGTGTCTTCAACCCGGCATATCCAGAAGGAGTTTTCTTAGCGATTCTATTAATGAATGTATTTGCTCCAACCATTGACCATTATGTGGTTCAAGGAAATGTAAAGAAAAGATTAAAACGTTTAAAAGCTAAAACAGCCTAATTATGTCTAAAAGAACAGATAGTAATTCGTATACAATGATTTTCGCCGTAGGAATGGTGTTAATTGTTGGAGCCTTGCTAGCCTTTTTAGCATCGTCTTTAAAGCCTAACATTGATGAGAATAAACGTATAGAGAAGCAACAAAACATCCTGTATGCAATGGGTGTAAATGAAAACGATGAGTCTAGTGCAACCTTTGTTTCTACAACAGTTGCAGGAGATGAGTTTAAAAAGTATATCAAAAAGCAATTGATCATTGAAGGAACTAATACTTTTGAAGATAATCAAGCCTATTTAATTGATGTTAAGAAAGAAAAATCAAAAGCAAAAGAAGGTGGTGTAAGAAGACTTCCTTTATTTGTTGGAGAGAAAGACGGTAAAACGTTTTATGTAGCTCCAATTAGAGGAAAAGGACTTTGGGATGCTATTTGGGGATATGTTGCCATGGATGAAAATATGGTAGTACAAGGAGCCTATTTTGATCATAAAGGAGAAACGCCAGGATTGGGAGCAAACATTAAACAACGTTACTTTATGGACGATTTTATTGGAGAACATTTACTAGATGCCTCAGGAAACTTTAAAGGAATTACTGTTGCTAAAGGAAACAATGATGCAATCAACAGTGATAAAGAAGATCATGAGGTAGATGCAATTGCAGGAGCAACCATTACAGGTGATGGTGTTTCAGCAATGATCAAATCTGATTTGAGATTGTATGTATCTTATTTCAAAACTTTAAAAAAATAATTTTATGGGACTTTTATCAAAAAAAGACGCAAAATTAATCACAGACCCACTAACGGATAATAACCCAATTACCATTCAGGTATTAGGAATCTGTTCTGCATTGGCAATTACTGCAGAGCTAAAAGCTTCGATAGTAATGTCTATCTCAGTACTATTCGTTTTAGGTTTAGGAAACGTAGTCATCTCTTTGATGAGAAATATTATTCCATCAAAAATTAGAATTATTGTACAGCTAATTGTTGTGGCAACATTGGTAATTATTGTTGACTTAGTTTTAAAAGCTTTTGCTTATGAATTGAGTAAAACATTATCTGTGTTTGTAGGATTGATTATTACCAACTGTATTATCATGGGGCGTTTTGAAGCTTTTGCTTTAGGAAATGGTCCTTGGAAATCATTCTTAGATGGAATTGGAAATGCCTTAGGATATGGGGTGATTTTAATCATTGTAGGATTCTTTAGAGAATTATTAGGTTCAGGAACCTTATTAGGTTTTCCTGTGTTAGGAGATCCAATTGGGTCACCAGAAACTGGGCCAACAGGACTTTATGGACTCGGTTATGAAAACAACGGATTTATGTTGTTATCACCAATGGCATTAATTGTAGTTGGAATCATTATATGGGTTCAACGTAGTAGAAACAAAGCATTAATCGAAGAAAACTAGAAAATTATGGAACACGTAGAATTATTTTTCAAGTCGATTTTTATAGACAACATGGTATTTGCAACCTTCTTAGGAATGTGTTCTTACCTAGCAGTATCTAAAAAAGTAGCTACAGCTGTAGGTCTTGGTGCTGCCGTAATCTTTGTATTAGCAGTAACAGTACCTTTAAACTGGTTGTTAGATCAATATATATTACAAGAAGGAGCATTGGCTTGGTTAGGTCCAGAGTATGCTGAGTACGACTTAAGTTTCTTATCATTTATCATGTTCATTGCAACCATTGCAACCATGGTACAACTGGTAGAAATTATTGTTGAAAAATTCTCACCTTCTTTATACAATTCATTAGGTATTTTCTTACCACTAATTGCAGTAAACTGTGCCATCTTAGGAGGGTCTTTGTTTATGCAATCACGTGAGATAGCAACTTTAGGATTAGCGACAACGTACGGAATTGGATCAGGAATTGGATGGTTTTTAGCAATTTTAGCAATTGCAGCGATTCGTGAAAAGATTCGTTATTCTAGTGTACCTCCAGCATTAAGAGGTTTAGGAATTACATTTATTATTACTGGTTTAATGGCGATTGGATTTATGAGTTTTGGAGGAATGTTAACGGGTGGTGATGAAGAGACAAAAGAAGAGAAAACAGAGATGGTTTCTACAAATAAAACTGAAGAAGTCAAGGAAGTAGTGAAAGAAGATGAAGAAAAAATAGCTGATAACATAAAAGAAATACAGAAGTAAGATGATTACATTAGCAGCAAGCACAACAGGAACTATCTTAGCAACCGTAGCAGCTTTTTTACTGATTACGTTGTTATTAGTAGCATTACTATTATTTGTAAAACAAAAACTTTCTCCATCGGGTCCAGTTACGATTACGATTAATGGAGAAAAGAAAATAGAAGTGGCTTCTGGAAGTACACTTTTAACAACACTTGGAAACGAGAAAATTTTCTTACCATCAGCTTGTGGTGGAGGTGGTTCTTGTGTACAATGTGAGTGTCACGTTAATTCTGGTGGAGGTGAAGCTTTACCTACTGAAACACCTCACTTTACAAGAAAAGAATTAAAACACGGTATCCGTTTAGCTTGTCAGGTTAAAGTAAAACAAGACATGGATATTTCTATTCCAGAAGAAGTATTTGGAATTAAGAAATGGGATGCAACAGTTGTAAGAAATTATAATGTAGCTTCTTTTATTAAAGAGTTTGTAGTGGAAATTCCAGAGGATATGGGATATAAAGCTGGAGGATATATTCAGATTGAAATTCCGAATTGTGAAATCAAATTTGCAGATATGGATATTACTGCACACCCAGAAGAACATGAAACTCCAGATAAGTTTCAGGCTGAATGGGATAAGTTTGGTTTATGGCCTTTAGTAATGAAAAATAATGAAACAGTAGAACGTGCGTATTCTATGGCTTCTTATCCTGCAGAAGGAAGAGAAATTATGTTAAATGTGCGTATTGCAACTCCGCCATGGGATCGTGCTAAAAACGGTTGGATGGATGTAAATCCAGGAGTAGCTTCTTCGTATATATTTGCTCAAAAACCAGGGGATAAAGTAGTAATCTCTGGACCTTATGGTGAATTCTTCATCAACGAGTCTGATAGTGAAATGTTATATGTTGGAGGTGGAGCAGGTATGGCACCAATGCGTTCTCACTTATATCACCTGTTCAAAACCTTAAAAACTGGACGTAAAGTTACCTATTGGTACGGAGGTCGTTCTAAAAGAGAATTATTCTATATCGATCACTTTAAATCTTTAGAAAGAGATTTTCCAAACTTTAAGTTTTATATGGCTTTGTCTGAACCAATGGAAGAAGACAATTGGAAAGTTAAAGACGGAATTGAAGGTGAAGGAGACGGGTTTACCGGATTCATTCACAATTGTGTGATAGAAAATTATTTAGACTTACACGAATCACCAGAAGATATCGAATTGTATTTCTGTGGTCCACCATTAATGAATAAAGCAGTTCAGAAAATGGGAGAAGATTTTGGAATTCCTGATGAGAATATCAGATTTGACGATTTCGGAGGATAATCCCAGCAAAAATAGAATTTAAAATATATAAAACCAGTACATAATGTACTGGTTTTTTTATGCTAAAAGAGTTTCTAATCGATACTTTGGCTCATTGTTTTCATATTCAAATAACTTAGAATACTCCATCACATTAGGAATATTTTCTAAACTACACAAGAAGGAAACAACCGCACAAAGACCGTTAAATAAACTTTCTTTATCTCTAGGGTTTTGTGGTTTTGGGTTATAATGACATAACGGAGTTTTAAATCCACAAGCTTCTAAAAACACTTTCTCTATTTCTAATAATTCTTGAGGAGTATATCCATTAAACTTTCTTCCTAATCGCTGATGAACTGTTCCAATATAGTTTAATTGTAATGAGCCATGTTCATTAGAAAGATGTTTCCAACTTTCATGATTGTCTAAGATGTTTCCAACAGCACAGGCTGTACAATCTTCTGGATCTAGGGTGTTATTATGAAAAGCAGTATATAATTTAATAATTGCTTGTTCTAATCGGATAGGAGTTTGCATCGTATTTCATTTTTCAATGATTCTAAGATACAAAAGAATTTATTTATGATTGTGTTCATCTAATTCTTTTTGAACCAAAACAGCTAATTCTTTTGCTCCTTTTTTAACTTCATCAATTAAAGTTAACTGATCGGAAAGGATTAGTATTTTTAGTTTTATTGCATTTTCAAGTGCTAACCTTGTGGAAAGATTCTCTAACTTTTTTTCTATTAAAGAAGAGATGGGAGGTAATTTTTCTAACAAATAATCGTCACTTTCATCTTGTAGAAAATCAGCAATATCAACTTGAACTAAATTACTAATTACCGGATAGATTTGAGGATAAAAAACATTGTTAATATCATTTTTAAAAACACTTTCAATATCTGCAGTGTATAAATAAAAGTCGATAACTTCTAAACTAACATTGTTGTTTTTTATGAGAGATAACTGTCCGGATGAAACAAGTTCTTGGTAAGTATTGTTAGTGTTTGGAAAAAACTGAGCATACATTAATAGGTTTAAATTACTATTTAAACTATCGATGCCAATAAATGATTTTTGATTGTAATAATCCTTTAAAATAGATTTTGCGGCAATAATTGTAGCCTTATATTCTTCTACAATAATATCTAAACTTTGTGTTTGATAATGAATGTCGTCTAAAATATTATTGAGATACCACTCTTCTTTTGACAGTTCTTTAGTATTGGTACTCCAAGCGTTAAATTGAAGTGCTAAAACAATACCAATAACCACGAGTAATATTTCTCCACTGGCATATACTAAATATTTAGAAATCTTATTTTGATGTAATAAGTTTTGTCTGATTTGTCTAAAGAATTTAATCATAGTTACATTTTTATTTTGGCTCAATAATAAGAAATTCGGCAGTAGTATCTCCAATATTTAAAACATAATGCCATTCAATTCTTTTGTTGTAGAAGTCATAACCAGTTGGCACATTTACTTCTCGGGTTCCTGTATTATCTGTAATACGAAATTTACTTCCTGTAATTGTATAGCCAAAATGTGCTGCATGAAAATGTTTTTCGTGACCAACTCCTGGCGGAAAAGTACATTTTAAGGTTCTCACCTTTTCATTCTCTACCAATACTTTACAAACTTTTTCATTTTGCCAGCCAGCTTCTAATGGGTCTGGTAACTTGTTTTTGGGATGACAAGAAAAAAGCAACAAACAGGGAACAATAAATGCCAGTTTTGCTAATTTATAAACTGCATATTTTTTTGAGAATTTAATCATCCTAGTTAGATTTTAGCAGTTTAATTTCTTGGTCAATATCCTTAATTAGTACTTCAAGCGATTTAATTGTTTCTGTAAGCCATTTTATTCTTAATACTCTAAAATTGTATAAATCTACAAGAGTATTCTTATACAATTCATTTTTTTTCAATTCAGTAAAGTTTATAGGTGTATTAACATCTAAAAAATAACCTTCTAACCATTTGTCTTTTGTCTCACTTGTTTTAAAATTCTTATGAAGTTCAGTTGTATATCTATGAAGATGATTTCCCTCCATCATCATTTCACGTTTATGAATGTTTTCAAATTCAGTTTCATACATCAATGTAATTTGTAATCGAATCGAATCGTTGGTGATAATATTTTCTTCACTGTTTTCTATGTTCTTGTAGGTGGTATTTGCCTTGTTAAAAATATTTGCACCACTATAACGTTCTATCCAATATCGTAAAGAATCTGTCACTTTTGTTTCATTTTCTAGATGATTTATAATTTTTCTTCCAGCACTAATTGTACCAACCATATACTCTTTAATTCCTGAGATCTCTTTGAGATTCTCTATTAAATCTTCATTTAACTGACTTAAAGTTTTAATTTCTCTAATACTAGAGTTTTTCTTTTCATTCCAGTTATTAATTTGTACGGCTATTAAAATTCCAACAACTACTAATAGAATTTCACCAACAGCATAAACTATGTATTTCTGTGATTTTCCTTGTCTTACTAGGGACTGTCTGATTTGTCTAAAGAATTTAATCATGGTAAAATGGGTTAGTTTTTAGTTGAGGGATTCATATGTTTTTCTAGCTCTTGTATTAATTCTTTTGTCTTATTTTCTAAAACAAAAGCCCTTTGATAATGACCTAAACTTACAATATGTCTGTGATTCAAAGTATTTAATAAGTGCAATTGATTTTCTGGCTTGGATAATATTTTTGAGGCAGTATTAGCTAATTTTTGATTAAATGACTTTGTATTTTGAAGAGACTTTTTTACGATATCCTCTAAATTGAAATCTTCCCCTAAATATCCACCATTACTTGGAAAGTAATAATACCCCAGTTTATGCATGACAATAGAATATTCTTGATCTGTAATTAAAGTATTGTTATTTTGAATGATTTTTTCTGCCAATTCTAATTCTTGATAATACGATATGATTTTCTTTTTAAGGGCATCACTTTCTATTAAATTAATATTCCCAGATGATACTAAATCTATAAATGTTGGATCTGTTGTAATAAAAGTTTTTCTAGAATTTAAAATGGTAATATTTTTAAAAAATGCACTGTCTAATGAAAATTTAGAATGTTTATTGTAGTATTCAATAACTGGGCTTGCAGCATTTATAAATGATAATTCATATCTCTTTTGCGTATTAATGTATTCTAGTTGTTCTATTAAATCACTTTTTATACTTGTTAAATATTTGATCTCTTTTGCTTTTTCCTTTCTAGATTGATTCCAAATGTTAATTTGCAATGCAATCAGAATTCCAATCACAACTAATACAATTTCACCAATTGCGTATTTGAAATACCTAGATGTTTTATTTTCCATAAGAAGTGATTTTCTAATATGTCTAAAGAATTTAATCATTTCCTGTCTCTTATACACATCTGACGCTGCCGACGATCTA
>CAJXRR010000033.1 GCA_913060575.1 uncultured Flavobacterium sp. | reverse complement strand
GTAGATCGTCGGCAGCGTCAGATGTGTATAAGAGACAGGTTTTAATGATTGGTGATGGTTTAAATGATTCTGGTGCATTTGCACAAAGCAACGTTGGTATTGCATTATCTGAAGATATCAATATCTTTTCTCCAGCTTGTGATGCAATTTTAGATGTAGAAAAATTTCAATTAATTCCAGAATTTATTCAATTATCTAAACAGTCAATCAATATAATTCGTCAAGCATTTGTATTATCCTTAATTTATAATGTAGTTGGATTATATTTTGCTGTAACGGGTCAGCTTTCACCAATTATTGCAGCTATTTTGATGCCATTAAGTTCAATTAGCATTGTGGTTTTTACAACATTAGCGACCAATTTTATTTCTAAAAAAATCAAAAATCATGAAGTTAAATAAATATATAGATCACACTTTACTAAAAGCTTCTGCAACTAAAAATGATATTTTAAAATTATGTAATGAAGCCATACAATATGAATTCTTTGCAGTTTGTGTGAATGGATCTTATGTTCCTTTTGCAAAACAATGTTTAGAAGCAACCAATGTTAAAATAGCTTCTGTTATAGGTTTTCCATTAGGGGCGATGGATACAGAATCTAAAAAACAAGAAACAATAAATTGCCTTCAAAACGGCGCTGATGAAATAGATATGGTACTAAATATTGGTCATTTAAAATCAGGTTGTTATGAATCTGTGATGAATGAAATTACTGAAATCAAAAAAATTGTTGGAGATAAAATTTTAAAAGTGATTTTAGAAACGTGTTTTTTAACCAAAGAAGAAATCATTATTGCCTCACAAATTGCCATCAATTCAAGAGCCGATTTTGTAAAAACATCTACAGGATTTGGTACTGCAGGAGCAACTATTGATGATGTTGAGCTTATGAAAGAAGTAGTATGTGATCTAGCAATGATTAAGGCTTCAGGTGGAATAAATGATCAAGAAACTGCTATAAAGTTCATCAATGCTGGAGCCAGTAGATTGGGAACTTCTTCGGGTGTCTCAATTGTCAATAATGTTATAGTAAATAAAGAAAGTTACTAATGAGTATACACATCAACGCCCAAAATGGAAACATCGCAGCAACAGTTTTGTTGCCAGGAGATCCTTTACGTGCTAAATGGATTGCAGATACATTTCTGGAAGATGTTATTTGTTATAATGAAGTAAGAGGAATGTTAGGATACACAGGGACGTTTAATGGTAAAAAAGTTTCAGTACAAGGAACCGGAATGGGAATTCCTTCTATTTTAATTTATTGTAAAGAACTTATCACAGAATACGGTGTAAGGAATTTAATACGTGTGGGTTCTGCAGGCTCTTATCAAAAAGAAGTAAAAATCAGAGATATTGTGATTGCAATGGCAGCTTCAACAACATCGGGTATTAATTCGCAACGATTTTTAGGAGCGAGTTATGCACCTACAGCTAATTTTGAATTGTTTGAAAAAGCGATAAAACAGGCTGATATTTTAGGAATACCATTAAAAGCCGGGAATGTATTAAGTTCAGATGAATTCTATACAGATGATTTTAATGATTATAAACATTGGGCAGAATTTGGAGTGCTTTGTGTAGAGATGGAAACTTCAGGTTTGTACACAATTGCAGCCAAATACAATGTAAAAGCCTTATCTATTTTAACCATTTCGGATAGTCTAGTTACAAGAGAAAGAACTACCGCTAAAGAACGAGAAAAAACCTTTGTAGATATGACGAAAATTGCACTGTCAATCACATAAAAAAGTTATTTCAAAATTCTATTTACTTCAAAAAATAAAAAACTAGAAACTTTATCAATGACTGTCTAAAAAACAGATCAAAACATGACAAATGTCATTTTTTAAAAAAAGATACAGAAGTAATTTTACAATGATTTTATCAGGCAACTTATGAGCGTAATTTATCTACTTCTTGCAGTAAGCATTGTAGTCGCATTAATTTTTTTCGTAGCATTTATCGTATCGGTAAAGAATGGTCAATATGACGATTCTTATACACCATCGATAAGAATGTTGTTTGATGATGAAATCGTTAAAGAAAAGAAGAACAATTAACTAACTATTATATCTAAACATTCAAATTATGAAAATGGAACAGTTTTATTACGATAATAAAATCGTAAAAAAATTCATCTATGCAACCTTGCTTTGGGGAATTGTAGGATTCTCTATCGGTTTGTTATTGGCATTGATGTTTTTATTTCCAAACATTACCGACGGAATTTCTTGGTTAAGTTTTGGTAGATTAAGACCATTACATACAAATGCAGTAATCTTTGCCTTTGTTGGAAATGCAATTTACGCTGGAGTTTATTACTCTTTGCAACGATTGCTAAAGACTAGAATGGCAAGTAACTTCTTAAGTAACTTTAATTTCTGGGGATGGCAAGCAATTATTGTTGCTGCTGCAATTACATTGCCTTTAGGATATACTACTTCTAAAGAGTATGCAGAATTAGAGTGGCCAATAGATATTGCTATTGCTTTAGTTTGGGTAGCATTTGGTGTCAATATGATTTGGACCATTCTACAAAGACGTCAAAGACATTTATACGTGGCTGTTTGGTTCTATTTAGGAACTTTTGTAACCGTGGCAGTGCTTCATATTTTTAATAGTTTAGAATTACCAGTTAGTTTCTTAAAAAGTTACTCAGTATATGCAGGGGTTCAAGATGCCTTAGTCCAATGGTGGTATGGACATAACGCTGTAGCGTTTTTCTTAACCACTCCTTTCTTAGGATTGATGTATTATTTTGTACCAAAAGCAGCCAATAGACCAGTTTATTCTTATAAACTTTCTATTGTACACTTTTGGTCTTTAATTTTTATTTACATCTGGGCAGGACCTCACCATTTACTATATTCTTCTTTGCCAGATTGGGCTCAGAATTTAGGGGTTGCTTTTTCAATTATGTTAATTGCTCCATCTTGGGGTGGAATGATTAATGGATTGTTAACCCTTCGTGGTGCCTGGGATAAAGTAAGAACAGATCCTGTTTTAAAATTTATGGTGGTTGCAATTACGGGTTATGGTATGGCAACTTTTGAAGGACCTATGTTATCCTTAAAAAATGTAAATGCAATAGCACACTTTAGCGATTGGATTATTGCACACGTTCATGTTGGTGCATTAGCTTGGAATGGTTTCTTAACCTTTGGGATGTTGTATTGGATGATTCCTAGAATGTTTAAAACACAATTATATTCTAAGGGATTGGCAAATTTCCACTTTTGGATTGGAACCTTAGGAATTGTAATGTATGCACTGCCAATGTATGTTGCGGGTTTTGTACAAGCTTCTATGTGGAAACAGTTTAACCCAGACGGAACATTAACCTACGAAAACTTTATGTCTACAGTGAATGAAATCATGCCTATGTACTGGATGCGTGCAATTGGAGGAAGTTTATTTATTGTAGGTGCAATTGTAATGTTGTACAATGTAATAATGACGGTTCGTTCAGGATCTAAAGTAACCGATGAATTAGCAGAAGCTCCAGCTTTAGTAAAAGTTTCAAAATACAGACAAAAAGGTGAAGGATATCATACTTGGTTAGAAAGAAAACCAGTAAAACTTACTTTGTTTGCTACTGTTGCGATTTTAATCGGTGGAGTTGTGCAAATTATTCCAACCTTATTAATCGACTCAAATATTCCTACGATTACAAGTGTAAAACCCTACACACCTTTAGAATTAGAAGGTAGAGATTTGTATATAAGAGAAGGTTGTGTGGGCTGTCATTCACAAATGATTAGACCATTTAGAAGTGAAGTGGCTCGTTATGGAGAATACTCAAAAGCAGGAGAATTTGTTTATGATCATCCATTTTTATGGGGAAGTAAACGTACAGGCCCCGATTTATTAAGAGTGGGAGGTAAGTACCCAGACAGCTGGCACTTTAATCATATGTATGATCCACAAAGTACTTCTACAGGTTCTATTATGCCAAGATATCAATGGTTAATCAGAAATAAACACGATTTATCTGATACAGAAGCTAAAATGAAAGCAATGGTTTCATTAGGTGTTCCTTATACAGAAAGTGATATTGAAAATGCTCGAGAAAACATGAAAACTCAAGCAGAAGGAATTGCAAATAATATTTTAGAAATTCCAGATATTAATACATCTTTTGAAGAAGAAAAGAAATTTTATGGAACTGAATTTATTCCACTCCAAGAAAGAGAAATTATTGCCCTTATTGCTTATTTACAGCGATTAGGAACCGATATAAAAGTAAAAGATATAAAAGAACAATTAAGCAAAAACAACTAAGATCATGTTAAAATTCGTAAAAAATCACATGGAAACAATTACCGGTATAGAGATTTATCCGCTGATATCGTTACTTATTTTCTTTACCTTTTTTGTAGTGCTTTTTTGGTGGGTATTTACAGCTAAAAAAGAATACATCAATACGGTAAGCCAAATACCTTTAAATGATAACTACAAAAACCAAGAGTTATGAAAAAGTATATACAATCGTTAGCTTACATCATTTTTTTGATACTAGCTTTTATAGGGCTTACCACAGCTTTTATGAGTTACGAGAATCCTTTCGATATTTATGAAAATCCATTAGTTTGGACGGCGTTAATTTGTTTTGTTCTTGTAGTTGTTTTAAAAGAGTTGCTAAATATAGTTTCTCTACAAAAAGCAGAAGATTTAGAATTAGAGAAACAAGGAATTGATCCTGCTTCTATTGATAAGTTTGAATGGTATAAAAAACTAATCAAACGCTGGACAAAAACGAAGGCGATAGAAGAAGAAAATGAAATCATTTTAGACCATAACTATGATGGAATTAAAGAATTAGACAATACGTTACCACCATGGTGGGTATATATGTTTTATGCTACTATTTTATTTGCTGTAGTTTATTTGGTTAGATTTCATGTATTAGATGGAGACGATCAAGCTACTGAATATAGCAAGGCTGTTGCAGAAGCAAGAGCAGAATTAGAAAAGTACAAAGAAACTACGCCCAATGCTTTTGATGCTACTAAGGCAACTTTACTAACAGAAGAATCAGATCTTAAAAGAGGGAAAGCAGTTTTCAATTTAAACTGTGCTAGTTGTCATTCTAAAGATGGTGGAGGTGGAATTGGACCAAATCTTACCGATGAAAACTGGATTTTAGGAGGAGGTTTTGCCAACGTATTCTCAACAATTTATAATGGAGGTAGAGATGGAAAAGGAATGGTTCCTTGGGGAAAAACATTAAAAGGAGAAGATGTTCAAAAAGTAGCTAGTTATGTTTTAACACTACAAGGAACAACACCAGCAGCACCAAAGAAAGCAGAAGGTGAAATTTGGGAAGAAGAATAAAAACATTGTTTTTAATAGTTAGAAATGGAAATACCCGATAACGAAAATTTTAGAGATAGTATTAGTACTATCAATCAAGAAGGAAAGCGTTCTTGGGTATATCCTAAAAAACCTTCTGGAAAATTTTTTAGATATAGAACTTGGGTTAGCTATATTTTATTAGCCTTTCTGCTTTCAGCACCTTTTATAAAAATAAATGGAAATCAGTTTTTGATGTTCAACGTTTTAGAAAGACGTTTTAATATTTTCGGATTTCCTTTTTGGCCTCAGGATTTTTATTTATTTGTGATTTCAATGATTATTGGAGTTGTTTTTATCACCTTATTTACTGTAGCCTTTGGTCGTATATTTTGTGGATGGATTTGTCCTCAAACTATTTTTTTAGAAATGGTTTTTAGAAGAATAGAATATGCAATTGAAGGAGATCGAGGAAAACAAATTAGATTAGATAAACAAGCTTGGGACGCAGAAAAAATAAAGAAACGATTGTTAAAATGGTTTATATTTTTTGTAGTTTCATTTATTATAGCCAATGTATTTCTTGCCTATTTAATAGGTAGCGATAAACTATTAGACTATATATTTTTAACACCATTAGATCATATAAGTACTTTAATCTCTTTGCTAATTTTTACTTCAGTATTTTATTTTGTTTTTGCATGGTTTAGAGAACAAGTTTGCATTATTGCGTGTCCTTATGGAAGATTACAAGGAGTTTTATTAGACAATCAATCGATTGTAGTTGCCTATGATTATAAACGAGGTGAAAAAACTGAGGGAAGAGCAAAATTTAAAAAGAACGAAGATAGAGAGTCATCAGGAAAAGGAGATTGTATCGATTGTAAACAATGCGTCCATGTTTGTCCAACTGGCATTGATATTAGAAACGGTACACAGTTAGAGTGTGTAAACTGTACTGCTTGTATTGATGAATGTGATGATATGATGGAAAAAGTTGGTTTACCAACGGGCTTAATCAGATATGCGAGTATTGATAATATTGAAAAGAAAACTTCTTTTAAGTTTAACGCTAGAATGAAAGGTTATACGGCAGTTCTTGGAATTTTGATTTTCGTGTTATCCGGAATGCTTTTTTTAAGAAATGATGTAGAAGCAAATATTTTAAGATTATCGGGTCAATTATACGAAACAAAAGAAAACAATATTATTAGAAATGTTTACACCTACAATGTAATTAATAAAACATCTAATGATATTGAAGAGGTTAGTTTTAAACTATTGTCTCATGATGGAGTTATAAAACTTGTATCTAATCCAACATTTACTATCATCAAACAAGGTTTGGCTGAAGGAAGCTTGTTTATAGATCTACCAAAGTCAGAACTTAAAAAAGATAATATTAAACTTAGAATAGGTGTCTATAGCAAAGGTAAATTGATAGAGACAACAACAACAAACTTCTTGGGTCCAAGAAGTTATCGATAAAAAAAACAATAAAGATGAAGATAAATTGGGGAACAGGTATTGTAATTGCGATTATAGCATTCATGAGTTTTATCATGTATTTCGTCATAAGTATGAGTACAGATAATAAGTTCAGTCACGATTTAGTTACTGATAATTATTATCAAAAAGAATTGGAGTTTCAGGATCAAATTGATGCCACAAAAAACGCAAAATTATTAGAAGAAGATGTTGAAATTGTAAAATCTGAAAAAGGATTACAAATCTATTTTCCGAAAATATTTAAAAATGAAATGGAAGGAAAAGTGTTCCTATACAGACCATCTAACAAACAATTGGATTTCGAAATACCTATTTCGATCACCGATAATTATTTGCTCGTGCCTGAGAAAAGTTTGTTGGATGGTCGCTGGAACATTTCTGTAAAAGTAACCCACAATAATAAAGAATATTATTTTTCTGAAGAAATTACTTATTAATGATTATTACCGCTTTTCTTTTTGGTTTGTTAGGAAGCTTTCATTGCGTTGGAATGTGTGGCCCAATTGCTTTTATGCTGCCAATTGATAGAACTTCTAGAGTGAAAAGTATTGTGCAAACGAGTCTTTATCATTTTGGAAGAATTTTTTCGTATGCTACCATGGGAGCAATTTTTGGATTACTAGGAAAAGGATTTTATTTTTTCGGATTACAACAACAATTATCAATAGCAGTAGGAGTTTTAATGATTCTTTCCATTGTACTTCCAAAAGTATTTCAAAAAATACCGATTGCAAAACCGATTATAAAGTTTACAAACTCCGTAAAAAATAATTTAGGTGCTTCTTTAAAAAAGAAAGAAACTCCAACGTTTTTCACCATTGGCTTTTTAAATGGATTGTTGCCTTGTGGTTTGGTCTATATGGCAATTTTTGGCGCTTTAACGAGTTCAACTTTTTACGAAGGAGCTTTGTATATGGCACTTTTTGGATTGGGAACAGTACCTTTAATGAGCACTGTAGTTTTAATAGGAAATGTAACTAGTGTTATTAATAGAAGAAGAATTCAGCAATTAATTCCAATAGTAGTTGTAGTCATTGGTTTGTTCTTTGTGATGAGAGGATTAGGCTTGGGAATTCCTTTTGTATCTCCAAAACCTATGTTAACGCTTGTTGATGCTGCAGGTTGTCATTGATTCAGTTATCAGTTATCAAATTTAAAATGTAAAAGTCAAAACTCTAAATGAAAAAGTGAGAATTAAATAAGCCTAACAAATGAAAGTGTTGTAAATATATTTTAGAACTTCAACCTCAACGAACAATTGTTCACTGCTCATTGATAATTGTTGATTGTTCATTGCTTTTCTTCCTTCCCCAATAAGCTGCTAAAGCCATACCAGAGAAAATATCCCAAACACCCCAAAAAGCTGCCAATAAAGCCATTCCTCCTAAACCATCAAAGAATTGAAAGATTAATAATAATCCCAACCCACCATTCTGAATTCCAGTTTCTATAGAAATCGTTTTTTGGTCTCTTTTATCCAATCCAAATGTTTTGGCAGTATAAAATCCTATAATATAGGCACCGATATTGTGTAAAATAACCAGTGCAGCTACTAAATAGATATAATCTAAAAAGACATCAATATTATCATAAAACGCAATAATAATAAGTGCTAAAAACACAATCATTGAAAAAGGTTTAAGAACTCGCTCTATCTTTTTTGCAGTTTTTTCATAGAAATGATTCACTAACATTCCTAGAATTAGAGGAATTCCTAGAATCAATAAAACTAATTTAAACAACTCAAAAGGATCTAACTCAACTGTTTTTAAAATAGCATTTGTAGGCTCATATAAGCCTCCCCAAAACTGTAAATTAAAAGGAGTCATTACTAAACAAACTAAGGTTGCAAAAGCAGTTAAACTAACTGATAAAGCAGCGTTTCCTTTTGCCATCTTACTAAAAAAGTTAGAAACATTTCCACCCGGACAAGCAGCAATCATTATCATTCCTAGAGCAAAACTTGGATGAGGTTCTATTGATACAATGGCTAAAAATGTAAGTGCTGGTAATAAGAAGAATTGAGAGAAAATACCGACTAAAAGAATCTTAGGTTTTTTTATTAAACGTTTAAAATCATCAACTTTAATAGCTAAGGCAACGCCAAACATGATAATGGCCAATGCAATATTTAAGATCCAAAGTGCTTCGGTATCAAAATTAATTTTGATGTCATCAATAGGAATATTTAAATCAGTTTTTAAAAGCATATTCTATAATATTTGCACCCATTTTTAAAGCTTTTAAGCGAACTTCTTCAGGATTGTTATGAATAGAGGCATCTTCCCATCCATCACTTAAATCAGATTCGTAATCATAAAAACAAATCAATCTTCCTTCATAAAACAATCCAAATCCTTGCGGCGCTTTTTTATCATGCTCATGAATTTTTGGCAAACCGTCTTTAAAAATAAAAGTTTGATTATAAATAGGATGATTACTTGGAATTTCTTGTAGGGTTAGTTTTGGAAAAACTTTGGCAAGCTCTCTTCGAATATATTTATCTAAACCGTAATTATCAGAGATATGAAGAAATCCTCCAGAAATTAAATAGTTACGTAAGTTTAAAGCTTCTTCATTTGTAAAAAAAACATTTCCATGTCCTGTCATAAAAACGATTGGAAAGTTAAAAAGGTCAACACTTCCAACAGCAACTGAAGTAGGATCTTTTGCGATTTGAGTATTTGAATTCTCGTTTGCAAAACTAATTAAGTTAGGTAAAGCTGTAGGATTAGAATACCAATCACCACCACCATTATATTTTAAAACGGCTACTTTTTGAGCAGAGATTTGAACTGAAAAACCAATAAATAGTAATAACAATAACTTTTTTAACTTCAAGATTAATGAATTTATAAGCAAGATAACAATTCTTATTGGTTGATAAATGAAATATTCTGTACAGCTACTAAAGCTGCTGTTTCTGTTCTTAAACGTGCTTCACCTAAAGTGATAGGAATACATTTAGAAGTCATGCTTTTTGAAATTTCAGATGGAGAAAAGTCTCCTTCTGGACCAATTAAAATGGTCACTGTTTCTTTTGGTTTGACAACCTCTTTTAGCAGCTTTTTATCACCTTCATCACAATGTGCAATACAAATTTTTTCTTTTCTTTCTGATTGTAGAAATTCAGAAAATGTAATGGCTTCATTGAGTTTAGGTAAATGAAATTTTAAGGATTGTTTCATGGCAGACAAAATGATTTTTTCTAATCGTTCTGTCTTAATCACTTTTCGCTCAGAATTCTGACAAATTATTGGAGTAATTTCATCAATACCTATTTCAGTAGCTTTTTCTAAAAACCATTCAAAACGATCATTATTTTTAGTAGGAGCAATGGCTACATGTAAATAATAATCTCTAAGTTTTTGCTTCTCTTCTTTGCTAAAAATAACGGCTAAACATTTTTTGTCATTTGCCATAGTAATCTGACAAACAAATAATTGACTTTTTCCATTGGTGATATAAATTTGATCCCCTTCTTTTTTTCGAAGCACTTTTACAATGTGTCGACTTTCAATTTTATTAAAAGTGATTTGCTTTGTGTCTTTGTCTATTGATGGATTATAAAATAGCTGCATTAGATAGATAATCGATAAGTTCTTCTTCTTTTATGTGTTACAGGATCAAAGCTTTTCCATAATTGATGGATGGCCGTATTGTCTTCTAATTCTGGAGTTCTTACAATGGTTTTTACTCCAATAGCATTAAAACTTTTAGAGAATTCACTAAAAACGATTGCAGTGATACCTTTGTTTTGATATTCTGGTTCTACACCAATTAAATAAGAGGTAACTGTTGTAGGATTTTTCCTTGCTTTTAATAAATGAAATATTCCAAAGGGAAATAAAGATCCTTTCGTTTTTTGTAGCGCTTCAGAAAACGAAGGCATCATAATTCCAAAAGCTACCAATTTTTTGTTTTCATCAATCACAAATTTGATAAATTCTGGATTGATGAATCCGATGTATTTCTTTTTAAAATAGGCTATTTGATTGTCAGAAATGGGTACATAAGATGATAATTTCGAATATGTTTTATTAAACAAATCAAACATTTCATCTACATACGGCATAATGTCTTTAGTCTTGGTGAAATTTAAAGGTGTTAGTTTAAATCTACGTTGAATTAATTTAGAAACTCGCTCATAATAAGCGCCGTCTACATTGGCCAATTGGAATTTGTTTTCTAAATATTCCTTTTCTTTTACAAAGCCTAATTGTTCTAAGTGTTCTTTGTAATGCGGGAGTGAATACCAAGTAATCATGGTTCCAATATGATCAAAACCAGATATTAAAACACCAACTTTATCTAGATTAGAAAAGCCAACAGGACCTTCTAAATAGGTTAAGTTATTTTCTTTTGCTATTTCTTTTACTTTGTTGATTAGAGCTTTAGAAACTTTAATATCATCTATTACATCATACCAGCCAAACCGCATTTTTTTTATTTTTTGCTCTTTTACTTCAAACCAGTTAATGATGGCAGCAACACGACCTACAATTTCACCATCTTTGATTGCAACAAAAAAACGAGCTTCTGCAGTTTCAAAAGCAGGGTTGTTTTCTTTATTAAGAACTTCCAATTCTTCTTTAATAATTGGCGGAACCCAATACGGATTGTTTTTATATATAGAAAAAGGAAACTTCACAAATTGTTTCATCTCCTTTTTAGTACTCATCTCTTTTAGTGTAATCATGGCACTAAATTATGTTTAAAAATTATTTTTTCACTCACCATTTTCATCATCTTCCTCTTCTTTCTTTTTCTTTTCCTCTTCCTTCTTCTTTTTTTCTTCTTCCTTCTTTTTCTTGGCGGCTTCTTTTTTCTGTTCTTTTTCTATTCTTTTTTGTTCTTTTTCAAGTTTTTTGAGCTCTTTTGCAATTTCTTTATTACTCATTTTTCTTTTCTTAAGCTCTTCAGCACTTTCTTTTTTTGCATCTTTATCTTTTTGAGAACTTCCTTTAAATATGCCCAAAAATCCTTTTTTAGTTTTGTCTTTTATTGGCTTAATTTTAGAAGGTTTAACTCGAACTCTTTTTGGTCTAGTTCTAATTGGTTTTACAGTTCTTACTTGTAAACTATCATTATTAGCATTGATTTCATCTTTGTTTGTATTCTTTCTGATAGATTCAATAGTCTTCTTTTTTAACTTGGTAACACCCGTAGATTGTCTCTTACTTTTCTTTTTAAAGATATTTGTGATACTACTAAAAATTCTAGCAAAGAAGCCTTCTTTTTTTGTTACAGAATTTTCTTCATCTTCTATAGGAATGCCATTTTCATCTAACTCAATTACTTCATCTACATGTTTGTCAAATCGATAAGAAGCTCCAATTGAAGTATAAAAACCTGTTGAATTTGCATCTGCTAATAAACGTAAAGAACTGTTTATTTGTAAATTCTTATTGTAGAGAAATGCTAGCCCAGATCCTAAATTTGTTGAAGATTGAAATTTATTTGAGATCGTTTGATTTTCTATAAAAGTAGATAATCGATCATTAAAACTGTAGGTAGCAGTTATTATATAAGATAACTCAGGAAGATCGGTTCCAATTCTATCATAATAAATATTTGTGATAATGTTTAAATCTCTATTGATGTTATTTTGTAGTAGGACACCAACTTTTGGTGAAAAACTGGATGCTTCATAGATATCATCTGCAATTCCAGTGTTAATTCCAACATAACCCGCCACAGAAGGAATTAATCTTTTCCAATCAAACTTTCCGCGCTCTACCCAACTTCGTATTTCTTTAGATTTATCGGTGTATTCTTGTTGATAAAACAAATACTTTGCTCCAATAATTAGTTTGCTGAAACCAGTTTTAGAATAATCTGAGTTAAAAATGTTTTGAAAAGCAACCATTTCTTTTTGTACAGCAAAATTTAGATTGAATTCCAGTTTTTCTTTGATAAAACTTGTCCGAAATAAGAAATCAAATCCATTAGATTTTGGCCTAGAGAATGTTGGAAATCGTTCTAATTTTCTAAGAAACATACTAGTTTCTAGTTGGTAAACTCCAGATCCAACACTATAAGGGCTCTCAGAAAACCCAGGTCTGTTTGAGTTTATAACCCCAGTATATTGAGCGAATATTGTATTTGTAAATAATACAATAAAGAGAATACACAATTTTTGAGGTCTAATCATATAGGGAAATCCTTGAGAAAATCTTAATTTTCTTTTGGTTTTACACAAACATACTGTAAAAATAGGACTCATCAAATGCAATAAATACTTTTTTAAGACTGTTAAAGTTTTGTAATGTATTAACGTATCAATTATCATCAAATTGTTACTTTTGATTTTTATTTAATTAAACATGCAAGAAGCAGAATTAATGGGCTTACTTAGAACACTACTTATCTTAGCTATTATATACTATGCTGTTCGTTTTTTAGCGAGAATATTCGCCCCTATTTTAATGAAAAAAATGGTGAGTAAAATGCAAGATAAAGCGCAACAACAATACAATCAACAAAATCAAAAATCTCAGAGTTCTACAACTAGAGAGGGTGAAACGATCATCGACAAAAAACCCAACTCTAACAACCAAGGAAGTAACACTGTTGGTGAATATGTAGATTTTGAAGAAATCGACTGATATGAATTTTAAAAAACTTTTACCTCACGTAGCATCATTAGTTATTTTTATGGTTGCTGCCTTATTATATTTTCATCCTGTATTAAAAGGTGAAAAAATGTCTCAATCCGATATTACACAACATATCGGTATGGCAAAAGAGGTAAATGATTTTAGAGCCGCAACAGGTGATGAACCTTATTGGGCAGAAAGTGCTTTTAGCGGAATGCCAACCTATCAAATAGGAACTTATTTTCCAAATGATTATATCACTGCTTTAGATAAACTAGTACGTTTTCTTCCTAGACCAGCAGATTATTTATTTCTCTACTTTTTAGGTTTCTATATCCTTTTGATGGCTTTTAAAGTCAACTGGAAATTAGCGATTGTAGGTTCTTTAGCTTTTGGTTTTTCCACATATCTCATTATTATTTTTGGAGCTGGACATAACGCAAAAGCACATGCGATTGCTTACATGCCAATGGTTTTAGCCGGGGTTATATGGATTTTTAAGAAACGATATTTACTTGGGTTTACTGTAACTGGATTGGCAACTGCTTTAGAAATTAAAGCCAATCACCCTCAGATGACCTATTACCTTTTGTTTGCAATTTTAATTTTAGGGATTGTTGAATTGATGGATGCTATTAAGAAAAATAAGATTCCACAATTTGCTACACAAGCTGCCATGATTATCATAGCAATGCTTTTAGCCGTGGGAGTCAATTCCACTCGTTTAATGGCAACCAAAGAATATGCTGACTCAAGTACTAGAGGGAAATCAGAATTAACTATTAATCCAAACGGAACAGAAAAAGAAGTTACCTCTGGATTGGATAAAGAATACATTACGCAATATAGTTACGGAATTAGTGAAACGTTTAACTTGTTAATTCCAAGATATATGGGTGGTGGAACAGTTGAAGAATTAAGTAAAGATTCTGAAACGTATCAATTTGTAGAAGATATAGCCGGACCAAAACAAGCAGAAGGATTTACCAAACAAGTATTTACTTATTGGGGAGATCAACCCATAATTGAAGCACCAGCTTATATTGGTGCGGTCATATTTTTCTTCTTCTTTCTAGGTGTATTTTTAGTCAGAGGAAAATTAAAATATTGGTTAGTAGCCACAACTGTTTTTGCAATCTTAATGAGTTGGGGTAAAAACTTCGATTTTTTGACCAATCTATTTATTGACTACGTTCCTTTATATAATAAGTTTAGAGCCGTTTCCTCTTTTCAAGTAATTGCAGAATTGTGTGTTCCCTTACTTGGTGTAATAGCTATCAAAGAATTTTTCTCCACAAAAATTTCTAAAGAAGAAAAACAAGTTGCGCTAAAAAAAGCTTTATATGTTACTGGAGGATTAGTTGTAGTTGGATTGTTTTATGCCATTTCAACATTTACTTTTGAAGGATTAAGGGATGGTAACTATGCGCAATATGAAGGATTGTTAGATGCTGTAAAAGCAGACAGGGAATCTATGTTATATGCTGATAGTTTACGTTCCATCATTTTAATTGCACTGAGTTTTGGAATATTGTGGTTGTTTTTAAAACAAAAGCTAAATCAAACGAAAGCCATTATTGGTTTTGCAGTCTTAATTTTATTTGATTTAGTACAAGTGAATTTAAGATATGTAAATCAAGACGATTTTAAGTCAGCTAGAAAAATTGACAAACCTTTTGTGGCTTCTGCAGCAGATATAGAAATACAAAAAGATAAAAGCCATTATAGAGTTGCCAATTTTACTGGTGACCCTTTTCAAGATGGTAGAACCTCTTATTTTCATAAATCTATTGGAGGATATCATGCCGCTAAAATGGGTCGATATCAAGATTTAATTGAATTCCAATTTGCAAAACAAAACATGGAAGTTTTTAATATGTTGAATGTGAAGTATTTCATTATTCCCGGGAAAGATGGAGAAGTGCAAGCACAACAAAACCCTACAGCAAATGGAAACGTTTGGTTTGTAAATGATGTTAACTATGTGACATCTGCAAACGAAGAAATACAAGCATTAGATAGTTTAAAAACAAAAGAAGTTGCTATTTTAAGAGATGATAATCCTTATGGTTTTGAAGATTCTATGAAGTTTAAAGTAGATTCTTTAGCGACTATAAAATTGACAGAATATTCTTTGAATGCTCTCAAATATGAATCCTCAACAACTAAGGATAGGTTTGCTGTCTTCTCTGAAATTTATTACGGAGAGGGTTGGAATGCTTATATTAATGGAGAATTAAAACCTCATTTTAGAGTGAATTATGTGTTGAGAGGAATGTCTATTCCTGCAGGAAATCATACCATAGAATTCAAATTTGAGCCTAAAGTGATACAAACTGGAAGTACCATTTCTTTAATATCATATGCTCTCTTATTGTTAATTCCAATAGGTTGGTTTTTTGTTGAGAAAAAGAAAAAGAGAGCTAGTTAATCTTTTTACATTTACTGTAAATGCTTAAAATTCATTAGAACATGAAAATTGGAATGATTCTAGACGAAACATTTCCGCCAGATCCAAGGGTGGAAAATGAAGCAGTTACTTTGATTAATGCTGGACATGAAGTTTTCCTTTTTTGCCTTACCTATGGCAATCAAAAATTAGAAGAAATTACTAATGGAATTCAAATTAAAAGATACCTTTCCAATAAAATAATTTATAAACTTTCTGCACTTTCTTACGATCTTCCTTTTTATAAAATGATGATGAAATCCAAAATTGATCATTTTATACAAGAAAATAATATCGATGTTCTTCATGTGCACGATATGAGAATAGCAGGAACAGTATTTGAAATCAACAAGAAATATCAACTAAAAATAGTCATAGACCTTCATGATAATATTCCAGAAAATATGAAATTTTATCCTCATCTCTCTAAGTTTCCGGGGAAATATATTATTTCACCAAGTGCATGGAAAAAAAAGGAAGAAGAGTTTATTAAAAAAGCAGACAAAGTAATTACTGTTTCACCTGGTTTTGTAAATGATGTAATCAATAGAACAGGAATTAGTAAAAATGATATCCTTTTAGTTCCTAACACCGTAAGGCAATCTTTTTATAAAGAAGCTATTTTCTCTAATGAAGTGAAAGATAAATATGCAAATCAATTTGTAATTCTGTATCTAGGTGATACTAATATTAGAAGAGGTTTATTAACCGCTATTAGAGCTACCAAAAAATTATCTCAGCAAATTGAAAATTATAAACTAGTCATTGTTGGTAAGAATACAACAGATGCCATTTTAAAAGAAGAAGTTAAAAGGCTTAATTTAGAAAGCTTTGTGGATTTTGAAGGTTGGCAAGATGTTTCTTTATTTCCGTCGTATATTGTAGCTAGTAATGTCTGTATCTCTCCATTATACCGAAGTATACAACATGATGTTGCATATGCAAACAAGATTTTTCAATACATGAGTTTTGGCAAACCAGTATTGGTAAGTAATGCGATTGCTCAAAAAGAAATTGTAGAGCAATCAAACAGTGGATTGGTTCATAGAGAAAAAGATGAAGAAGATTTTTCTGCTAAAGTTTTAGAATTGTATGCTAATAAAGAAAAATCAGAAGCACTAGGAAATAACGGAAAACAGTTTATAGAAAATAAATTTTCATGGGAAGTTACTTCACTAGCATTAGTAAAACTGTATGATGAACTCTAAAAAGAAAGTTTTAATCATTACTTATTATTGGCCACCAGCAGGTGGCTCTGGAGTTCAGCGTTGGTTGAAGTTTTCTAAATATTTAAGAGATTTTGATATAGAACCTGTTATTTATACAGTTGATAATCCAACTTATCCAATTTTAGATGCTAGCTTAGAAGATGAAATTCCTGATAATTTAGAGATTTTAAAGCGGCCTATTTTCGAACCTAATACTTTATTATCAGTATTTGGTGGAAAAAAGAAAAAGGAAAGTGCAGGTTTCTTGAACCCAAATCCGACTTTCTTTGGTAAAATATTACAATATATTAGAGCCAACTATTTTATTCCTGATGCGCGTAAATTTTGGATAAAACCTTCTGTGAAATTTTTAACTAATTATCTTAAGAATAATCAAATAGATGTTGTAATTACTACTGGTCCGCCACATAGCATGCATTTAATTGGATTAGAATTAAAGAAGAAACTCACTATAAAATGGATTTCAGATTTTAGAGATCCATGGACAGAAATAGATTATTTCCATCAATTACCCCTTTCAGAAAAAGCAATTCTAAAACATCAACAATTAGAACAAGAAGTTTTAAAAAACTCAGATGCTGTGATTGTAGTTGGTAATACCATGAAAGAGAATTTTCTTCAATATTCTGATAAGATTGAAGTCATTACTAATGGATTTGATATCAATGAAAATAATTCATCAAATAAATTAGATGCTAAATTTTCGATTACACATGTTGGTTTAATGAATGCTGATAGAAATCCAACCATTTTATGGGAAGCTTTGCAAGAGATTTGTGAATCGGATTTAGATTTTAAAAACGATTTATGCATTAGATTAATTGGTAAAGTAGATGAAGTAGTTATACAGGATTTAAAAATATTTAGAGAGGAAGCTATTGAGTTGATATCATATCTTAGTCATAAAGAAGTAAGTCAACATCAATCAAAGACTCAAGTATTATTATTGAGTATCAATAATGTGCCAAGTGCAAAAGCGATTATTACTGGGAAGATTTTTGAGTATTTACAATCAAAACGCCCTATTTTAGCAATTGGTCCAGAAGATGGAGATGCCGCAGAGATTTTAAAAAATACAAAAGGCGGACATATTTTTGGTTACCACCATAAAGAAACTTTGAAAAGTCATATTTTAGAGTTGTATCAAGAGTATAAAAAGAAGAGTTTAGTCATTAATTCCAAAGATATTCAACAATATCATAGAAGAGAATTAACGAGTCAGCTTGCAAAATTGATTAAAAAGATAGGATCATAATTTATATGAAAAAAATTGTCACCGTATTAGGAGCAAGACCACAGTTTGTGAAAGCAGCTGTATTAAGTAGGATTATTAATAAACACAAAGCTATTGAAGAAGTAATTGTGCATACAGGTCAGCATTTTGATGCCAATATGAGTGAAGTGTTTTTCGAGGAAATGATGATTCCTAAACCAAAGTATAATTTAGATATCAATAGTATGAGTCATGGTGCTATGACTGGTAAAATGATTGAAGAGATTGAAAAAGTTTTAGAAATTGAAAAACCTGATGCATTGGTTATTTATGGTGATACAAACTCTACTATTGCTGGTGCTTTGGCCGCAAAAAAAATGCATATTAAAGTGATTCATATAGAAGCCGGTTTGCGTTCTTTTAATATGAAAATGCCAGAAGAAATCAATAGAATTTTAACCGATAGAATTGCTGATTTATTAAGTTGTCCAACGGAAACAGCTATCGATAATTTAAAGAATGAAGGTTTTGATAATCTACCTGTTTTAATAGAAAAACATGGGGATATAATGAAAGATGCTGTTGTGTATTACAGTCAGTTTTCTGAAGCTAAATCCTCTATAATTAAAGATCAAAAATTACAAAAAAATGAATTTGTTTTAGCAACGATTCATCGTCAAGAAAATACAGATGATGAAGAAAAGTTAACTTCAATTTTCAAGGCATTAGAAGAAATTCATAAAATTCAATCCGTAGTTTTACCATTACATCCAAGAACGAAAGCTATTTTAAAGAAACTTGCTATTCAACCAAAAATACAATTGATAGATCCTGTTGGATATTATTCTATGTTAGAGTTATTGAAGAATTGTTCTATGGTGATTTCAGACAGTGGTGGATTGCAAAAAGAAGCATTTTTTAATAACAAACATTGCATTATTGTTAGAGATGAAACGGAATGGATAGAATTGGTAAATCATGGTTTTGCTAAAATTGTAGGAAGCGATACCAAAATGATCATAGAAGCGTTTGAAGCGTATAAAGATTCTAAAAAAGATTTCTCGATAGAATTGTACGGTAACAATGTTGGAGAAAAAATTTATCAATCTATTTATCAATTAATACACTAGAAATTGGGAATTGTACTTAAGCAATCATTTATAAATACATTAATTGTATATCTAGCTTTTGCTATTGGAGGAGTTAATGTACTTTTTTTATATACTAGTTTTTTAGATGGTGAATATTACGGGTTAGTAACTTTTTTACTTTCTGCAGCTAATTTAGTTATGCCGATTACTGCTTTTGGTGTTCAATATACCATCATCAAATTTTATTCATCTTACGAAACTAAAATTGAAAGAGATAAGTTTTTAAATCTAGCCTTAGTTTTACCTTTATTTATTGCTGTC
>CAJXRR010000032.1 GCA_913060575.1 uncultured Flavobacterium sp. | reverse complement strand
GTGGGCTCGGAGATGTGTATAAGAGACAGATGATAATGGTCATGTAAAATCTATTATTATTGAAGAAACGGGTGAAGAAATTGAATGTAATGTCGTTGGTTTAACAGCGGGGGTTTCACCAAACATAGACTTTTTGAAAAATTCTGATATAGAAACTAATCGAGGAATTTTAGTGAATAGATTTTTAGAAACTAATACCAAAGATATTTTTGCCATTGGAGATTGTGCAGAACAACGGGAAGCCATTGGAAATAGGAGACCTATAGAAGCTGTCTGGTATACTGGCCGTATGATGGGAGAAACACTTGCTCAAACTATTTGTGTCAATAGAATTGAATATAAACCAGGACATTGGTTTAACTCTGCAAAGTTTTTTGATATTGAATATCAAACTTATGGTTGGGTATTTGGAGAAAGAGGAAGACCCGATTATGAAAAACATTTTCATTGGAAACATACAGATGATACAAAATGCATCACTATCGCTTATCATAAAAATTCTAACCATTTTTTAGGAATCAACACTTTTGGAATTCGAATGCGTCATGAAATTTTTGACAAATGGTTAACCGAGAAAAGAGATGTAAATTATGTATTAGAATACTTAGCAGATGCCAATTTTGATCCTGAATTTTACGCTCTTCATGAAAAAGAAATTATTGCACAATTTAATCAAGAAAACGGTACTTCTATTGAATCAAAAAAGAAAAGCTGGAAACGAATTTTTACAAAAACTTAAGAGATGATAAAAACAATACAAAAATTAGGATTGATTCTCTTTTTAATAGGCTTATCAATTTTTACCGCAACTATTTTTACAGGTTCTTTCAGTTTAACTCAATCTGAATTGGATTCTTTTATTTCAGAAAAAGGATATAAAAGTGAAATCATACAAAAAGAGTTACAAAATGCAGTTGTAAGCTCAGAAAATCAAAATATTTTTCAGTTTTCTAGTGGAGTTGTAAATGCCCTTGAAACTTCAAATGCATATTATGAAAATTTAATAGAGAAATATGATGCTGAAAAGAATTGGGATAAAAAAGGAGCACAATATCAATACATCATTTTTGATAAACCGCATTCATTAAGTTACCAATTAGCAAAAAAAGTAGGAAAAGGTTTTGTACCAGAAAATAGGTTACTAGCTTGGTTGTTAACTTTTGGCTTGGGTATTTTAGGTGCTTTATTATATATTATTCCTGATGTAATTTTACTAGGACCACCAGGAATAAAAAATAATGGAATTTTCTTAAATGCAGCAACCAACAGAGGTTGGATTGGTTGGTTTGCATTCGTTTTCCTAGTTTCATTTTACATCCTATTATATTTTTATCCAGATTTAATTGTAAACTGGGTTTATTTAGTTGACGGAATTAGTGAATCTATTAGCGGAAACTCAGCTAGTCAATGGTTCTTATACGGCTTTTTATATTGTACAGTGATGACTGTGATGGCAGTGAGAATGTATATAAAATATCGTCATAATAAATATCAAATTTTAAGAACTACTTCCGTTTTATTCTTTCAAATTGTGTTTGCTTTTTTAATTCCAGAAATTTTAGTTCGTTTCGATAAACCTTGGTACGATTTTAAAAATGCTTTTCCTTTAGATTACGATTTCTTCTTTAAATGGAACTTAGATGAGTTACTAGCAAACGGAAATTTCGGATTATTTATTCTAGTTTGGGGAATTATTTTAACCATTGTTATTGTTCCTGTGATGGTTTATTTCTTCGGAAAAAGATGGTACTGTTCTTGGGTTTGTGGTTGTGGAGGATTAGCAGAAACTTTGGGTGATCCTTACAGACAACTTTCAAGCAAAACATTGCTTTCATGGCGAGTAGAAAGAATTGTAATTCATGCTGTTTTAATCTTTGTTTTGGTGATGACAGGCTTTGCTTTATACACTTTTTTCTATGGAGCAGATCAAGTGTTGGGAATTAAAACACAAACCATTCAAGATATTTATGGGTTTTTAATCGGTGCTATTTTTGCCGGTGTCATTGGAACAGGGTTTTATCCAATCTTTGGAAACCGAGTTTGGTGTCGTTTTGGTTGTCCTTTAGCAGCATATTTAGGTTTTGTGCAACGTTTTAAATCAAGATTTAGAATTACAACTAACGGTGGCCAATGTATATCTTGTGGAAATTGCTCTACCTATTGCGAACAAGGAATCGATGTAAGAGCCTATGCGCAAAAAGGAGAGAATATTGTACGTTCTAGTTGTGTAGGTTGCGGAATTTGCTCTGCTGTTTGCCCTAGAGGAGTTTTAAAATTAGAAAACGGACCTGAAACTGGAAGAATAAATCCGACTGAAATTTTATTGGGTAATGATGTTGATTTGATGACATTTGTAAACCATAAAAAACAAGAATAATCAGAAGCTAAATTCATGACGAACATCATCAAGGTAATTATTCCCGCCTATAACGAAGAAGGTTCTATTGCAAACGTAATAAACGATATCCCAAATATTGTTGATGAAATTATTGTCATCAGCAATAATTCAACTGATAAAACTGAAGAAAATGCGCTAAAAGCAGGAGCTACAGTTTTACAAGAATCTAGAAAAGGTTATGGCTATGCTTGTTTAAAGGGGATGAAATATATCGCTTCGACTTCGCTCAGCGACCAAGAAGAAAAACCTGATATTATCGTTTTTTTAGATGGCGATTATTCTGATTATCCAGAACAATTGACAGAACTTGTTGCCCCAATCATTAATAATGATATTGATTTTGTTATTGGTGCTAGAGTCAAAGAATTAAGAGAAACTGGTTCTATGACACCTCAACAGGTTTTTGGGAATTGGCTAGCTACATTTCTGATGAAGTTATTTTTTGGTGCAAAGTTTACAGATTTAGGTCCATTTAGAGCTATCAAATATCAGAAGTTACTACAATTAGAAATGGAAGACAAAACCTATGGCTGGACTGTAGAAATGCAATTGAAAGCCATCAAACAAAAGTTTTCATATATAGAAATTCCTATGAAATATAGAAATAGAATTGGAGTCTCTAAAGTTTCTGGGACCGTAAAAGGTTCTATATTTGCTGGTGTAAAAATTTTAGGCTGGATCTTCAAATACAGTTTTAAATAATGGTTTTAGAGTATATAATTATTGTCATTTATTCTTTTGCGCTCATTCTTATTTTCATGTATGCGTTGGCACAATTAAACCTACTCTTTAATTATATAAGTGCTCAAAAAAAAGAGGACACCAGTCCTAAATTAGATTTTACAAATTCTGAAGAAATTCCTTTTGTAACGATTCAACTTCCTGTGTACAACGAAATGTATGTCATGGAACGTTTGTTAGAAAACATTGTCAAATTAGACTATCCGAGAGCGAAATTAGAAATTCAGGTATTAGATGATTCTACGGATGAATCTGTTGTTACTACAAAAAAGCAAATCAATGAACTTCAAAAAACGGGCATAGATATTCAACACATCCAAAGAAGTAACAGACAAGGTTTTAAAGCTGGAGCCTTAAAGGAAGGTTTAGAAATTGCTAAAGGAGAATTTATTGCCATTTTTGATGCGGATTTTTTACCTGAAAAAGATTGGTTGTTACAAACGATTCCTTATTTCAAAAATGAAGAAATTGGGGTTGTTCAGACTCGATGGGGACATATCAACAGAAATTATTCTACACTTACAAAAGTGCAAGCTTTTGCTTTGGATGCACATTTTACATTAGAGCAAGTTGGAAGAAATAGCAAAGGTCATTTTATCAATTTTAATGGAACTGCTGGTGTTTGGCGTAAAGAATGTATTCTAGATGCTGGAAACTGGGAAGGCGACACCTTAACTGAAGATTTAGATTTAAGTTATAGAGCGCAGTTAAAAAAATGGGAGTTTAAATATTTAGAAAACGTAACTACTCCAGCAGAATTACCAGTGATTATTAGTGCTGCTAGATCTCAACAGTTTCGATGGAACAAAGGAGGCGCTGAAAACTTCCAGAAAATGACTAAACGAGTTCTAAGCAACAAAAATATTTCAATAAAAACCAAAATTCATAGTGTGCTTCATTTACTGAATAGTTCTATGTTTTTGATGATTTTTTTAGTGGCGGTTTTGAGTATTCCAATGTTGTATATCAAAAATGAATATGCCCATTTAAAATCATATTTCTACATGATGAGTTTCTTTGTCATCAGTTCTATCATATTCTTTATTTGTTATTGGTATATGTTTAAGAAAAGTTATGGTGGTGGGATCAAAAATTTTATAAAATACACAGGGACTTTCTTTACATTCTTTTCTATTGCTATGGGGTTCTCTTTACACAATACTATTGCCGTTTTAGAGGGGCATTTTGGTAAAAAAAGTGAATTTGTAAGAACTCCAAAATTTAATATAAAGACCCTAAAAGATACTTGGAAAAAAAACAAATACATTCGAAAAAAACCATCGGTTCATGTAATAATTGAAGGCGCTTTAGCTCTTTATTTTGCATTTGGTATGTACAGTGCATTTTTAGTAGGAGAACAGGGTGGTGATTTTGGTTTATTTCCTTTTCATTTGATGTTGTTCTTTGGTTTTGGATATGTTTTTTGTAAATCAGTTTTCTCTAAAGCCTAAGCATGAATTTATCTCAAAAAAATAGAACTATACTAGCCATCTCAGCTAGTATCGTATTTTATTTTTTATTTGCTTATTTCTTAGATAGAACAAACTTCATTCAACTAACATTTCAATATGTAATTTTATTTATTCCGTTCTGGTATTTCATAAAAAAAGAGAAAGATAATTTCCCTCTTTTAGTGGGTATCGCTATCTTATTTCGATTAATTTTCCTCTTTGCTATTCCTAATTTATCTCAAGATTTTTATCGATTTATTTGGGATGGAAGAATGATTTTAGAAGGCTTTAATCCGTATATTTCTATTCCTGAAACCTTTATTGATCAGCGCAATTTTCCAATAAACCAAACTATTGATTTATATGATGGAATGGGACCTTTAAATGCCAGTCATTTTACCAATTACCCTCCCATAAATCAGTTAAATTTTTTACTTGCTGCCATTTTCGCAAAGTCTAGTATTTTAGGGTCTATTGTTACTTTACGATTGCAAATTATACTAGCGGATATTGGAATTATTTACTTTGGAAAACTGATTTTAGAAAAACTAAAATTACCAATTCATTATATTTTTCTCTATGTTTTAAATCCGTTTATCATCATTGAATTAACAGGTAATCTACACTTCGAGTCGGTGATGCTATTTTTCTTGGTTTGGAGTTTGTATTTACTACTTCAAAAAAGGTGGATTTGGGCGGCAATTCTTTTAGGTATTTCTGTTTCTATAAAATTGATTCCACTCTTGTTTTTGCCATTATTTTTTCAATGGTTTACTTCGACTCCACTCAGCAACCTAACTTCGACTCCGCTCAGCAACCTAATTTCGGCTCCGCTCAGCAACCAAACTTCAGCTCCGCTCAGTAAACAAAAAAAAAGACCTCATTATTTAAAAGGTTTTTTAAAATTCATCTCTTTTGGAGCTATTGTAATTATCACAAATATCATTCTATTTCTTCCTTTTCTATCTTCCGAATTAATCAGTAGCTACACCAATTCTGTGGGTTTATGGTTTCGAAATTTTGAGTTTAACGCAAGCATCTATTATATCGCAAGAGAAATTGGGTATTTGTTTAGAGGTTATAATGAAATAGCAATTATTGGTAAACTATTGCCCGTTGTAACAATCCTTTTTCTGGTCATTATCACTTTTTTTAGAAAAAATAAATCCCCTCAACAATTGATAACAGCATTGTTAATAGCAATCTCTTTTTACTATTTTACGACAACAACCATGCATCCTTGGTATTTAGCAACGTTGGTTTTGTTGTCTGTTTTTACAAAATATCGTTTTCCAATAGTTTGGAGTGTTGTTATTATTTTAAGTTATCAGGTCTATGCTAATAATCCTTGGAAAGAAAATTTATGGTTTGTAGGTCTAGAATATTTAATTGTTTTTGGATTTTTATTTTGGGAAATATTTCAAATTAAAAAATCAAAGACCGCTCTTAATCTGTAAAAGAAACGGTACTCTGACGCTCTCTATTCACATGTAATTTGGTCACATCGGGTCTAGAATAATGTCCGACAACATCAAAGTTTTGGCGTTCTTCTAAAACTTTATTAAAATCTAAGGTATGGTAAAAAACACCTTCTTTATTGATGATTGGCTCAACCAACCATTCTCCGTCTGGACCTGCAATACAAGAACCTCCATTAGCTAAAACATCAGGTGCATCTTGTATGATTTTCTCAAAATGTGGTGTATTGCTAGGGAAGTCTGTTTTATTCATCAAACTAGAAACAGAAATTACATAGGAACGAGATTCTCTAGCTATAAAACGTGTAATATCTTTGGTATTATGATCGCTTCCTGGCCAAACAGCAATATGTAAATTTTCTCCTTGTCCGTACAATGCCGTTCTTGGTAAAGGCATCCAATTTTCCCAACAATTCAAACCTCCTACAGTAAAATCTTTTAGCGGATGCACTTGTAATCCATTTCCGTCTCCTGGCGCCCAAGTTAGTCGCTCATCATAAGTTGGTTGCAGTTTTCTATGAACTGATTTTATTTCTCCTTCTTGATTAATATAAACCAAAGATGCATAAATACTATGTCCACCTCTATTTTGAGCACGTTCCATAATTCCAAGATAAACAGCAATATTATGTTCTTTTGCTAATTGACAAATGGAATCTAATTCGCCTTTTTCTAGGGTAACAGAATTCTGAACATAATGCGCATGCAATTCTTTTTGAACAGAAGAATTCCATGCTGCTCCATTAGTTAAAGCAATCCAAAACGGATAACCAGGCAACAAAGCTTCACCAAAAACAATCAGTTCTGCTTTTTCTTTTGACGCTTCTTTGATAGAGTTTTCTATTTTTTGAATGGTTAATTTTTTATTTAACCAAACCGGCGCTATTTGTGCTAATGCGACTTTAAGTAAATTAGAGTTTGTCATATTTTTTACTGTGACTTCGACTTCGCTCAGCCACCTATCATTATTAATTCATTATACATTTATATTCACAACCAAACCTTCATTTGCTCTGACATTAAAAACCGTTTGATCTTCAAAAATTAAATACTGTCCTTTTATTCCCACTAACTTTCCGGTATAAGATTGTTCTTTAACAATATTTAAACTTTTAGGTTTCTCTGGATATTGATGGACAGGAAAATTGATATGAGTTTCTGTATTGTTTTCTATAAAATATTCTTGCGCTTCTTCAGGAATGTATTGTCGTAATTTATGTTGCCATTCTTTTAAATCAGCATCTTCAATATCATTCTTTAACATCTTTCTCCAATTGGTTTTATCAGCTACATACTGTTTTAAAGCAACTTCTGTAATCCCAGCTAAATATCTATTGGGAACCTCCACAATTTCTATCGCTTCATGTGCTCCTTGATCTATCCAACGCGTTGGAACTTGTTGTTTTCTAGTCACCCCTACTTTTACATTACTTGAGTTTGCTAGATAAACAATATGCGGTTGTAATTGTACCGATTTTTCATATGCTAAATCTCGATCCTCTTTTCCAAGATGTGCAGTACTTAATTCGGGCCTCATAATCCAATCTCCTGCAGTTGGCGTTTCAAAAAAACAGGATTTACAAAATCCTTGACGATAAATCTCCTTTTCTAAATGACAATTCATGCATTCATATTTCACAAATTTTAACTCTAAATCACTGTATAACAACTGATTGACATTTACAAAATCATCACCCATCTCTAAATAATACTGAATAATATCCGTATTTTCAGTCATCATCTTTTTTAAAACTCCTTGGTATTGCATCTAAAATATTTTTCTATTTTTAACTCCGTCTAATAAGTGCTAAACAAACTTACGGCAAAAAATCAACTTACTAAACTCAGAATCGTACATGGCAATTCCATTTGTTAATTCAATTATCTCTTGGTTTCTTAAAAAGAGAAAGCATCAGATGGAGTTATTTATTAAATATCCTGTCGATGTTCAAGAAGAGTTAATTCTACGTTTGGTTCAATTTGCAAAAAGTACCGAGTTTGGTGAACAGTATGATTTTACCGCTATCAATACCTACAAAGATTTTGCAGCAAGAGTCCCTATACAACGATATGAAAGTTTTGAACCTTTAATTGAACGTTGTAGAAAAGGAGAACAAAATTTATTTTGGCCAACAAAGATTAAATGGTTTGCTAAATCTAGTGGGACCACCAATGCAAAAAGTAAATTTATTCCTGTGAGTGATGAGGCGATTGAATATTGCCATCTAAAAGCAGGAAAAGACATGCTATGTCTCTACATTAACAACAACGAAGACACAGAGCTTTTTAACGGAAAAGGATTGCGTCTAGGAGGAAGTTCTGCCATTTATGAAGACAACAATTCTTACTTTGGAGATCTTTCTGCAATCATTATAGAAAATATGCCTTTTTGGGCTGATTTTAGTTCAGCTCCCAGACAAGAAACAGCTTTAATGACAGAATGGGAGACCAAAATGGAAGCCATTATCAATGAAACTATCCACGAAAATATTACAAGTTTGGTGGGTGTTCCTTCTTGGATGTTGGTTCTATTAAACAAAGTTTTAGAAAAAACGGGGAAAGACAATATTTTAGAAGTTTGGCCAAATTTAGAAGTCTATTTTCACGGAGGTGTAAACTTTAATCCTTACCGAGAGCAATACAAAAAACTAATTCCTAAGAAAGATTTTAAATATTACGAAACCTATAATGCCTCAGAAGGTTTCTTTGCCTTACAAGACATCAACGGGTCTTATGATTTGTTATTGATGTTAGATTACGGAATCTTTTACGAGTTTATTCCTATGAGTGAATACAAAGGCGAAAACTCAATAGCAATTCCTTTATCCGAAGTAAGAAAAGGTGTGAATTATGCTATGGTTATTTCTACAAACGGTGGTTTATGGAGGTACTTAATTGGTGATACTGTAAAATTCACTTCTTTAAAACCTTATCGGATTAAAATTACTGGGAGAACTAAACATCATATCAATGTGTTTGGAGAAGAATTAATTATTGAAAATGCAGAAGAAGCTTTAAAATTAGCTTGTAAAAAAACCAAAGCTACCATTACTGATTATACAGTTGGACCTATTTTTATGGATGGAAAAAAACAAGGAAGTCATGAATGGGTAATTGAGTTTGCAAAAGCACCAAAAAACTTAAAATACTTTACTGAATTATTAGACAATGCTTTAAAATCTATCAACTCAGATTATGAAGCAAAACGTTATAATAATATGACCTTAGTGATGCCAACGGTTCATAGCGTTAAAAAAGGACTGTTTTATTCTTGGCTAAAGCAACAAGGAAAATTAGGTGGGCAACACAAAGTGCCAAGACTTTCTAACAGTAGAGATTTTGTAGAAAAGTTGTTAAGTCTCTAAATTTTACGCTCCACTACATAATCAATCATTTTTAATAACGAAGACTTATATTCAGAGTCTGGATAATTGTCTAGAATTGTTAAAGCTTTGTTTTTATAGTCGTGCATTTTGTCAATCGTATATTCTATCCCACCACTTTGTTTTACAAAAGCAATGACTTCTTTGACACGTTTTTTGTCCTTGTTGTGTTTTTTAATGGAATTAATCAACCATGCTTTTTCTTTCTTAGAACAATTATTTAAAGTATAAATTAAAGGCAAAGTCATCTTTTGTTCTTTGATATCGATTCCGGTTGGTTTTCCGATTTTTTCTTCAGAATAATCAAATAAATCGTCTTTAATTTGAAAAGCCATTCCGATGTTCTGTCCAAACTGTCGCATTTGCTGAATGGTATCTTGATTGGCGCCAACAGAGGCAGCTCCTATTCCACAACAGGCAGCAATTAAAGTAGCGGTTTTCTGACGAATGATTTCATAATAGATTTCTTCGGTAATATCGAGTTTTCTAGCTTTTTCAATTTGCAGTAATTCTCCTTCGCTCATTTCACGAACTGCAATGGAAATCAACTTTAATAAATCAAAATCTTCATTGTCTATTGACAATAATAATCCTTTTGACAATAAAAAATCACCCACTAAAACGGCAATCTTATTTTTCCACAAAGCATTGATAGAGAAGAAGCCTCTTCTTCGGTTGCTATCGTCTACAATATCATCATGAACTAGTGTTGCGGTGTGAATTAATTCTACCACAGAAGCACCACGATATGTTCGTTGATCAAAGCCTCCATTAGAAACCATTTTAGCTACTAAAAAAACAAACATCGGTCGCATTTGTTTTCCTTTTCTTCTTACAATGTAGTAGGTAATTCTGTTGAGCAGTGGAACCTTGGATAACATAGAATCTTTGAACTTTTCTTCAAAGAGTTCCATCTCCTTTTGGATGGGTAATTTTATTTCCTCAACTATCTTCATTTCTGAAGACAAATTTACGAAATATATATGTTAAAGTAGTCCTAAGACTTATTGGCTAACTGGCCACAAGCAGCGTCAATATCTTTACCTCTAGAACGACGAACATTGACTACTATGTCATGCATCTCTAGGTTAGAAATATAGTTATCAATAGCTCTTGAACTCGCTTGTTGAAACTCACCATCATCAATAGGATTGTACTCAATCAAATTAACTTTACAAGGAATTAACTTACAGAAGTCAATTAATGCTTTGATGTCTTCTTTTTTATCATTGATACCATCCCAAACAACATACTCATAGGTTACATGACGTTTTGTTTTTTCGTACCAATAGATCAAAGATTCTGCTAAATCTTTTAGTGGAAAAGTTTCGTTAAAAGGCATGATGGAAGTTCTTACTTCATCAATTGCAGAATGTAAAGAAACAGCTAAGTTGAATTTTACTTCATCGTCTGCCATTTTCTTAATGATTTTTGGAACTCCAGAGGTAGAAACAGTAATCCGTTTTGCAGACATTCCTAAACCTTCTGGTGATGTGATTTTATCAATAGATTTAATCACATTATTATAATTCATTAACGGCTCTCCCATCCCCATAAAGACAATGTTAGACAGTTTATGATTGTGATATAACTGACTTTGCTTATCGATAGCAACTACTTGATCATAAATTTCATCAGGATTCAAGTTTCGCATTCTTTTTAATCTAGAAGTGGCGCAAAAACGACAATCTAAACTACAACCTACTTGACTAGAAACACAAGCAGTGGTTCTTTTTTCAGTAGGAATTAAAACAGATTCTACTATTAAACCATCGTGCAAACGGATTCCATTTTTAATGGTTCCGTCTTTACTTTTTTGCATAGAATCAACTTCGATATGATTAATCACAAAGTTCTCTTGCAACATTTCTCTTGTTTCTTTAGAGATGTTAGTCATGTCTTCAAACGTATGTAATGATTTAGTCCACAACCATTCATATACTTGATTTCCACGAAATGCTTTATCGCCATTCTTTTCAAAGAATTCTCTAAGTTGCTCTTTGGTTAACGATCGTATGTCTTTTTTCTTTGCTTTCATTCTGGTGCAAAAATACAAAACCTCATAGGATGACTATGAGGCTTTTGAGTTTATATTTTGTAATCTAATTAGATAATCAACATTGCATCTCCGTACGTATGGAATTTGTACCCTTCTTTTACAGCTTCTTTATAAGCTTCCATTAAAAAGTCATATCCTGCAAACGCAGCAGCCATCATCATTAAAGTAGATTTTGGTGTATGAAAATTTGTTATCATTGAGTTAGCGATGCTAAAATCATAAGGAGGGAAAATAAATTTATTAGTCCAACCTTCATAACTATTTAATCTAGCACTTGCTGATACAGAAGACTCAACAGTACGCATTACAGTAGTTCCTACAGCACAAATTCTTCTCTTAGATTCAATTGCATTATTAATCATATCTGCACTAGCTTCTGGTATAATAATTTGTTCAGAATCTGTTTTATGTTTCGATAAGTCTTCAACTTCAACAGGACTAAAAGTTCCTAAACCAACGTGTAAAGTCATCTCTGCAAAATCTACTCCTTTAATTTCCAAACGCTTTAATAAGTGTTTAGAAAAGTGTAATCCTGCAGTTGGTGCAGCTACAGCTCCTTCGTGTTTTGCGAAAATTGTTTGGTAACGTTCTTCATCTGAAGCTTCTACTTCTCTTTTAATAACTTTAGGCAATGGAGTTTGACCTAGTTCTAGTAATTTAGCTCTAAATTCTTCATAACTACCATCAAATAAGAAACGTAAAGTACGCCCTCTAGAGGTAGTATTATCAATTACCTCAGCTACTAAACTATCATCATCTCCAAAAAATAATTTATTTCCAATTCTAATTTTTCTTGCCGGATCTACTAAAACATCCCACAATCTATTTTCAGCATTTAATTCTCTCAATAAGAAAACTTCAATTCTAGCTCCCGTTTTTTCTTTATTTCCAAACATTCTAGCAGGAAAAACCTTGGTATTATTTAACATCATTACATCACCTTCCTCAAAGTAATCAATAACATCTTTGAACACTTTATGTTCAATAGTTTGCTCTTTGCGATTCAAAACCATTAATCGAGCTTCATCTCTGTGTTCTGCTGGATATTCTGCTAATAATTCATCTGGTAAGTCAAAACTAAAATGGGATAATTTCATAGATTCTTTCTATTATTTAGGTTAAGGAATGTGTTCGTTCTACTAAAAAGCTTGAGGCTCAAAATAACTCATTTCATTAAGTAGATTAATTGTAAGGCGGCAAATATACGATTTGCGAATAGGCGTTGTCAAGTGTTTGACCAAATAATTTATGCTTTATTTAATTGAAAACCAATTTGCTGTAGGTCTTCCCAAAAATTTCTGTAAGATTTAGTAACCACATTTGCATCTAAAATATTTATGGGCATTAAGATTGCTAAAGGAGCAAAAGCCATAGCCATTCTATGATCGTTATAGGTTTCAATAGAAACATTTGAAATAATTTTTGAGCTACCTTCTAAATACAAACTGTCATTGGTCACAGAAATTATTGCTCCTAATTTTGTGAGTTCATTTTTTAAAGCTTCCAATCGATCTGTTTCTTTAATTTTTAAGGTATGTAACCCATCTAAATCACAAGAAACACCCAACCCAAAACAGGTTACTGCTATTGTTTGTGCAATATCTGGAGCTTTATTTAAATCGAGTTGTAGAAGTTCCTTTTTTGACTCTGCAACTTTCTTAAGAATAATACTGTTTTCATCAAAAGTTGTAGACACTCCAAAATGCTCATAAATATCAGCTAAAACTGCATCTCCTTGTAAACTTTGTTTTTTATAGGATGACAATCTTATTTCTGAACCAATATCACTTAAAGCAATAATTGAGTAGAAATAAGAAGCTGAACTCCAGTCTGACTCAACCACTAAATCTTGTTGCTTTGAATTCTGATGAGGTTTTACTTGAATCGTTTGTCCTTCAAAACTTGTTTCAATTCCAATTTGATTCAACAAAGAAAGGGTCATTTTAATATATGGAATCGATGTAATTTCTCCTAGTAATTCAACCGTCAATCCTTCTGGCAAACTTGATGCAATCAATAACAAAGCAGAAATATATTGACTACTTACATTTCCATTAATTTGCACCTTGTTTTCTTTCAATTCTTTCCCCGTAATTTTTAAAGGCGGATATCCTTCTTTGTCTACATAAGAAATCTCAGCTCCTAAATCTTTTAACGCATCCACTAAAATTTTAATGGGTCGATTATGCATTCTATCAGAACCTGATAAAATAACAGTTCTGTTTTTTTGGGCAGCAAAAAAAGCTGTTAAAAAGCGCATTGCAGTTCCAGCATGCCCAATATTTATTTCAGAATCTTGAGTTGAAAGTGCGTGTTGTAAATGATGTGTGTCATCAGAATCTGATAAATTACTGATGGTGATTCTAGAAAATAATTGCTGCAAAATCAATAATCTATTCGACTCACTTTTAGAACCAGAAATAAAAACACTCTTGTTAATTAACTTATTTTCAACACCTTTGATACAAATCTTCATAAATAATTTACTCTCGTTATAAATTCTTAAATTTAGGCTCCAAAAACAAACTAACTAACATGAAAAAAATATTTTTTGTTCTTGTATGTCTTTTAATTTCTGAAAGCTACAAAGTTAACGCTCAAAAGAATTCTACCAAACATTCTGAAGATTATTATAGTGCCACAAAATGGCGAAATATTGGCCCTTTTAGAGGAGGAAGGAGTGCTGCTGTAACAGGAGTTGCAGGAAAAGCAAATCTATTTTACTTCGGCTCTACTGGAGGTGGACTCTGGAGAACGACCGATGCAGGTAATACTTGGGAAAATATTTCGGACGGATTCTTCGGTGGATCTGTAGGTTCTGTGGCTGTCAGTGAATGGGATAACAATGTGATTTATGTTGGTAATGGTGAGAAAACGGTACGAGGAAATGTTTCTTCAGGAGATGGGATATGGAAATCTGTAAATGCCGGAAAAACTTGGGAACATATGGGTTTAGAAAACGCTCGCCATATTCCAAGAGTTCGTATTCATCCTAAAAATCCAGACATCGTATATGCAGGAGTCATGGGTGATTTATATAAATCTTCTGATGAAAGAGGTGTTTACAAATCAACAGATGGTGGAAAAACCTGGAGCAAAAAATTATTTGCAAATAAAGATGCTGGAGTTGTCGATTTAATAATCGACCCAAATAACCCAAGAGTATTATACGCGACAACGTGGAATATTAGAAGAACGCCTTATAGTCTATCTAGTGGTGGTGATGGTTCTGCACTTTGGAAAAGTACTGATGAAGGGGAAACTTGGACAAATATTTCTGAAAACAAAGGATTGCCAGGTGGACTTTGGGGAATTAGTGGAGTTACTGTTTCTCCTGTAAATTCTGATATTGTTTGGGCATTAATTGAGAATGAAAAAGGGGGTGTTTACAAATCAACTGATGCCGGAAAAACTTGGAGCTTAATTAATAGCGAACGTAAATTACGTCAACGAGCTTGGTATTATACCCGTTTGTATGCAGATACGCAAGATGAAGATATTTTATATGTCTTAAATGTACGCTATCATAAATCTACTGATGGTGGAAAAACCTATAAAACGTATAATGCTCCGCATGGAGATCATCATGATTTATGGATTGCCCCAGAAGATAATCAACGAATGATTATTGGAGATGATGGTGGTGCTCAAGTTTCTTTTGATGCAGGAATTAATTGGAGTACGTATAACAATCAACCGACTTCACAATTCTATAGAGTGACTACAGACAATCATTTTCCATATAGAATTTATGGTGCACAACAAGACAATTCAACGGTTCGGATTTCTCACAGAACAGAAGGTCGTTTTATTGGTGAATCAGATTGGGAATCGACCGCTGGAGGAGAAAGTGCTCATATTGCAGTAGATCCTAACAATAATGATGTTGTTTATGGAGGAAGTTATGGAGGATATTTAACTCGTGTAAATCATAAAACAGGAGATGTCAGAGCGATTAATGTTTGGCCAGATGATCCAATGGGACATGGAGCCGAAGATTTTAAATATCGTTTTCAATGGAATTTCCCTATACTATTTTCACCCAATCAAAAAAATAAATTATATGCAGCTTCTAATCATTTGCATATGACCACAAATGAAGGTCAATCTTGGGAGATTATCAGTCCAGATTTGACTAGAAATGACCCTAAAACTTTAGGACCATCTGGTGGCCCAATTACAAAAGATAATACTGGAGTTGAATACTACGGAACTATTTTCGCAGTGAATGAATCTAAATATGAAAACGGATTAATTTGGACAGGTTCTGATGATGGTTTAGTGCATGTTACCAAAGACGGAGGAAAAAACTGGACGAATGTAACTCCGAAGAAAATGCCAGAATGGATGATGATTAATTGTATTGAAATAGATCCATTTATTAAAGGCGGAGCTTATATCGTTGGTACAAAATACAAATCAGGAGATTATCAACCCTACATCTATAAGACTGAAAATTACGGGAAATCTTGGAAGCAAATTACGACTGGAATTGGTGTAGAAGATTTCACTCGTGCTTTAAGAGCTGATCCAAAGCGTAAAGGATTATTGTATGCAGGAACCGAAAGAGGAATGTATATTTCTTTTGACGATGGTTCTTATTGGCAGAAATTTCAATTGAATTTACCAATTGTTCCAATCACAGATTTAGCCATTAAAAACGATAATTTAATTGCAGCTACTCAAGGACGTTCTTTCTGGATGATTGATGATTTAACACCAATTCATCAATTGAGTGCTAGTTTAATGAAAGAAGATGTTATTTTATTTAAGCCTCAAGATAGTTATCGAATGGGTGGTGGAAATGGAAGAACTTCTAAAACAGCTGGTACAAATCATCCAGGTGGTGTTGCCATCAACTATTTTATCAAAGAATTGGGTGAAAAGGAAGTGGCTTCTTTAAGCATTCATGACGCTAATGGAAAACACATTAAAACATACAGTACAAAGCCTGATAAAGAGAAAAAAGAAGAAAAATTATCTGTAAAAGACGGAAACAATATTTTCTACTGGAACATGATGTACCCTGGAGCTGAAAGTGTGAAAGGAATGATTTTATGGTGGGCTTCTTTAAATGGACCCATGGCTTTAGCTGGAGATTATAAAGTAAGCTTAACTGTTGGTGAGACTACGAAATCTCAAAACTTTACCATTGTAAAAAACCCTGTTTCTGAAACAAGTTTGGCGGATGCAAAAGCACAGTTTGATTTCATAAATGATATCAACGAGAAAGTAACCGAAGTACATAAAGCTTTAAAGAATGTGAAAAAAGTGAGAGCGCAAGTAAATACTTTAAAAAAATCTATCAAAGACAAAAAGAAACACAAAGCATTGTTAGAATATGCGAGTACATTGGTAAAAGATATGACGAAAGTTGAGGAGACTTTATATCAAACAAAAAGTAAAAGTGGACAAGACCCGTTAAATTTTCCTATTAGATTAAACAACAAATTGGCACATTTAAATTCGTTGACGAGAATTGGAAGTTATGCACCAACACAACAAGCCATTGATTTTAAAAATGAAATCAATAAAGAAATTGATAAAGAGTTGGCAAAACTCTATGACTTATTTAACAATCGAGTAAAAACATTAAATCAAAAAGTAAAAGATAGTCAGATTGATTTAATTCAGTTAGATTAGTCTAGATTTCTCACTTTCGTTCGAAATGACATAACAATAAAAAAAAGCGACCAATGGTCGCTTTTTTTTTATTTATGCCCAGCAGACTGAGGCTCTCGAAGTCACGCAAAATAACAAAATCACTTTAATAAAGATTCCTGTCTACACAGGAATGACAAAAACCTTACTTCATATTTTTATTAGAAACATATACTCCATACACAAACCCAGCAATTACTTTACTAGCAAAGAAACGCTTCCATTGTTGATCATTGAAATTTGTTTCTGAAACAGCCTCCCAATTTCCAGAAAAAATATCTGAGAAACTATTAAAACACAAAGAAACTATGGAGAGAAAAATAACAAAGACAAAACCAACTTTCATCACATTTGCCCAAAAAGCAGCTTTTTTAATATTTTCTGATAATGCCATTTATTGTAATTTTTTATTGTTTTGATGACGATCGTGATCGCGTTTCGTTTTAATATCTAATTTCTTTTCGAACGATTCTTGCAAATCTATTCCTGTTTGATTTGCCAAACATAACACCACAAACAATACATCGGCTAATTCTTCACCTAAATCTTTTCCTTTGTCGGAATCTTTTTCAGATTGCTCGCCATATCTTCTTGCTATAATTCTAGCCACCTCACCTACTTCTTCTGTAAGCTGCGCCATATTAGTTAGTTCATTAAAATATCGAACTCCATGGTTTTTAATCCAATCGTCTACTTGTTGTTGTGCGTTTTGTATGTTCATGTTCTTTGTTGCAAAGTTTGAAAGAGGTAAAGTTACAAAGTTTTGTTGTTTGAAAGTTACAAAGTTTTAGAGTCGCAAAGTTTCAAAGTTGAAGAAATATTAGTTTGATTATTATGCTTATTTCTGCTAACTTCGTAAGCACCTCATTTTAAATAAAACAAGATTATGAAAGCACTAAAAAAAGAAGACATCAGCCAAGAAATATTTGATTTGTATGATGATTATGCGCACAATAAAATGGACAGAAAAGAATTTCTTCAAAAGCTTTCTTTATATGCCGTAGGCGCCATTACCTTGCCTTCTTTATTAAGTTTTATTTCACCCAATTATATTGATTCGATTACAGTAGCAGCAGACGATGATCGGTTAACATCAGAAATGATTACTTACAACTCTCCAAAAGGAGGTGGAGAAATTAAAGGATTGTATTCGATTCCTAAAGACACTCAAAAAAAGTTACCTGGAATTATCGTCGTTCACGAAAATAGAGGCTTAAATCCGTACATAGAAGATGTTGGAAGAAGAGCTGCTTTAGAAGGTTTTGTAACGCTAGCTCCAGATGCTTTGTCTCCTTTAGGAGGTTATCCTGGAAACGATGATGATGGAAGAACCATGCAACGCAAAAGAGACAGAAATGAAATGTTAGAAGATTTTATTGCTGCCTATGAATATTTAAAAAATCACAAAGATTGTAATGGAAAGGTAGGTGTTGTTGGTTTTTGCTTTGGTGGATGGATTTCTAACATGATGGCAGTACAAGTAACTGATTTAAAAGCCGCTGTACCGTATTATGGAAGACAGCCTAATGATGAAGATGCTGCAAAAATACAATCGCCATTATTATTACAATATGGTGAATTAGATAAAAGAGTAAACGCAGGTTGGCCAGCATTTGAAAAAGTATTAAAAGAAAATAAAATTGCCCACGAAGCACATTTTTACCCAAATACAAATCATGGTTTTCACAACAATACAACACCGCGTTTTGATAAAGAAGCTGCAGATTTATCTTGGAAAAGAACGATTGCGTTTTTTAATAAATATTTAAAAAATTAAAGATTAAACCTAGTGATTAAATTCTTCAGAAAAATACGTTTTACGCTTTTAGAACAGAATAAAACTACTCGTTATTTTAAATATGCTATTGGTGAAATCATTCTGGTGGTTATTGGAATATTAGTTGCTTTGCAAATAAACAATTGGAATGAGTTTAACAAAATGCAACTTCAAGAACAGGAAATACTTAAAGGCCTAAAAACAGAATTCAATATTAATCAAGTTAGATTAGTGTATGTGATGCAAACTAGTGAACAAGCTATAGAAAATGGCAATAAATTAATCACTTATTTCAATCAAGATATTCGTAAAATTCCAGAAAGAAAACTTGATTCTTTATTGTATAATTTTCAACAAGTTTGGACTTTCAACCCACGAAAAGGATTGTTAAATTCTATCATAACTTCAGGGCAAATTAACCTTATCTCAAATGTAGAATTAAAAAATCATTTGGCTTCATTTGAAGAAATGGTTGATGACACACAAGAAGAACAAGATGCAATTAGCATTTTAAACGATAGATATAATACCATTATTGCTGAATATCTTAATCGTGGAAATCAAAATAGAATTGGTTATAAAGCGAACGTAAATGATAGTTTTAAATCCGATTATAATGTTTATTTTAAAGACATTCGTGTATATAATCTTATCAATAATATTATCACCTGGCGTGAGGATATAAAAAGAGAACAAACAGAACAAAAACAATCTATCGATAGAATTTTGGTATTAATAGATAAAGAGCTCAAAAATGATTAAATTTTTTAAGAAAATACGTTTTACACTTATGGAGCAAAATAAAACTTCGCGATATTTTAAATACGCTATTGGTGAAATCATTTTAGTGGTTATTGGCTGTCTCTTATACACATCTCCGAGCCCACGAGACCGTACTAGATC
>CAJXRR010000031.1 GCA_913060575.1 uncultured Flavobacterium sp. | reverse complement strand
GAATTATGATCAACCTGAACAATAACTCCGTCTTTAGCTTGTAATTTTTGTTGCAAAAATTCTGGTAAACGAACTTTTCCTATAAAACACAATCCTTGTGAATCTTTTTTCTCTGCAGTTATTAGGTCTGCTTTTTTAGCGATTTCTCTAACCTCAGGTTTTGTTAACTCCCCTATTGGAAATAATGCTTTTGTTAATTGCTGTTGAGAAAGCTGACATAAAAAATAGGATTGATCTTTATTAATATCTTTTCCAGCTAACAATTTGTATACTGGTTTTCCATCGACAATTACTGAATCTTTTCTGCAATAATGACCTGTGGCAACATAATCTGCTTCTAGATTCATAGCGATATCCATAAAGACATCAAACTTAATTTCTCTATTGCATAAAACATCTGGATTTGGAGTTCTTCCTTTTTCGTATTCATCAAACATATAATCAACAATACGTTCTTTATATTGTTCACTTAAATCGACCACTTGAAAAGGGATTCCTAATTTTTCTGCAACAATTAGTGCATCGTTACTATCTTCTAGCCATGGACATTCATTAGAAATGGTCACAGAATCATCGTGCCAGTTTTTCATAAAAAGACCAATGACTTCATATCCTTGCTCTTTTAATAAATATGCTGTAACACTACTATCTACACCACCTGAAAGTCCTACTATTACTCGTTTCATTTATTTACTTCTAATTCGAGTGCAAATTTACGAAAATGCTTCTGAAGTTTATAGGGAAAGAATGGATGAATTAAATTGTAGTATAATCAATTATCATCCTCTTTTTTAATGTCATTTTTATTGAATTTATTTCCTTCCTTTTTGTTCTTTTTGGTAGCTTTCTTACCTCCAATATAGAACTCCCATTTACCATAACGTTTTCCGTTTTTATAAACACCTTCTTCTTTTAAATCTCCATTAAGTTCAAAGTATTTAGCATATCCATCTAAAATATTATTGAGGTAGTGTACTTCTTCGATTAAAACACCTTGATCTGAATATTTTTTTGAGACTCCATTTTTTAAACCATTAGAATAAGTCGTTAACTCTAAAATTTTACCGTTTTTATAGTAGTTTTTTAACTGACCTTCTAACTTACCATCAACATAAATCTCTTCAGAAAAAAGTTTTCCATTTGGGAAGTAATAGATCCATTTACCTACTCTATTCCTTCCAACCATATTTCCTTTTGTTCTTAGCTTACCGTCTAAATTAAAGTATCGAACCTTTGCTGAGTCAGATTTTGGAGAATATTCTTTAATAATTGTTGGATGCTTCGAGGTAGTAATATCATAATATTTAAAAGTTCCAACTTCTTTTCCATTTACAAATTTACCAACATATCTAATTCGTTTGTTTGGATAGTATTTTTTCCAAACACCGGTTCGTTTTTTATTTTTATCAAACTGATTTATTTTTTGAGCATTTACGGATGTAAATCCAAAAAAAACTGAAAATAAAAGAAATAGAAAAACGAGTCTTTTTATCTTTAGCATTAAATTAATATTTGTTTCGTAAATATACATATTTGATTCAAAAAACATGGATAGTGAGTATTTAATACAAGAACTCAATAATATTGAGAACGCTAAAAGAGATAACCGACAAAGAGTTGCTAATATTGTGTCTGAAAGGCCAGAATTAATTGCTCCGCTTGTAAAAACTACTTTTTTAGTAGATGATAAAGTTTCTGTGAGAGCTGCTTGGATTCTAGAATGGATTTGCACTCACAATAATTTAAATCTAATTCTTCCGTATTTAGATGAATTTACATCCAATATTAAACACCTAAAGTTTGATAGTGCTATAAGACCCTGCGCGAAAATTTGTGAGCATTTAGCAATCGCATTTACCAGTAAAAAAGAAAACTTAGTTAAACAACAATTGAAAGAAAAACAAATTCAATTAATCATTGAGACTGGTTTTGATTGGTTAATTACACCACAAAAAATTGCAGTAAGAGCTTATACTATGAACTTTTTATATTTATTCGGGCTTTCAAAAGACTGGATTCATCCTGAACTAAAACACCTAATTAGCACTAAAATCATTCATGAAAGCAAAGGTTGTAAAGCTAGAGGAAGACATGTTTTAGAAGCCATAGAAAAACATCAAAAAAGCACTCAGTAAATCTAAGGAATTGAGTATTTTTGTGCTTTAGAACACAATACCAAAAATGAACATTACACAACTAAATGCCATCTCTCCTATTGATGGTCGATACCGCGGAAAAGTCGCTCAATTAGCAAATTATTTTTCTGAAGAAGCTCTTATAAAGTATAGAGTTTTAGTAGAAATTGAATATTTTATTGCGCTTTGTGAAATCCCATTACCTCAATTATCAGATTTTGACTCTTCACTTTTTCCAGCTTTAAAAGAAGTTTATGAAAACTTTACTTCAGAAGATGCTCAGAAAATTAAAGACATTGAAAAGGTAACCAATCATGATGTAAAAGCGGTTGAATATTTTATCAAAGAAAAATTTGATGCTCTGGGTTTACAGAAATACAAAGAGTTTATCCACTTTGGATTAACCTCTCAAGATATTAATAATACTGCCATTCCTTTGTCTATAAAAGATGCTGTTTCTGAAGTTTATATTGAAGAACTTACTGCTGTTTTAAATAGATTAAAAGAACTTGCTACAGATTGGGCACATATTTCTATGTTAGCTAGAACTCATGGTCAACCTGCTTCTCCTACTCGCTTAGGGAAAGAAATCGAAGTCTTTGTTGTGAGGTTAGAAGAACAAATGAAGTTTTTAACTAAGATTCCTAATGCTGCAAAGTTTGGTGGAGCCACTGGTAATTATAATGCACACAAAGTTGCTTATCCATCAATTGACTGGAAAGAATTTGGTTCAAATTTTGTGAATAATAAACTTGGTTTATACCATTCTTTTCCAACGACTCAAATTGAACATTATGATCATATGGCGTCTTTATTTGATGCCTTAAAAAGAATCAATACCATACTGATTGATTTAGATAGAGATATCTGGACCTATGTTGCTATGGATTATTTCAAACAGAAAATCAAAGAAGGAGAAGTTGGTTCTTCTGCGATGCCGCATAAAGTAAATCCTATTGATTTTGAAAATTCAGAAGGGAATTTAGGGATTGCAAATGCACTTTTTGAACATTTATCTGCAAAACTTCCAGTTTCCAGGATGCAACGAGATCTTACAGACAGTACTGTTTTAAGAAATGTTGGTGTTCCTTTTGGACATACTTTAATCGCTTTCGCATCGACTCTAAAAGGTTTGAATAAGTTGTTATTAAATGAAGGGAAGTTTAAAGAAGAGTTAGAAAATAATTGGGCTGTAGTTGCTGAGGCAATTCAAACTATTTTAAGAAGAGAAGGATATCCAAATCCGTATGAAGCTTTAAAAGGTTTAACCAGGACCAATGAAAAGATAAATCAGAATTCTATTGCTAACTTTATAGATTCATTAGAAATTTCTGATGAAATTAAAGCAGAATTAAAAGTAATCACTCCTTCTAACTATACTGGAATTTAATGAAATCAAATTTTAAAAATACAAGACAATCACTAATATTGATTTTTATTGGAGTTTTACTATTTTCTTCCTGTGGTCCAGAAAAAGATATTGATGCATTACGATTTAAAACTGGTGTTTTTGAGATTCCTGCTGGTAAAGGTTACAGCAAAACAATTGTAACTAGAATTGATAGTTTACAAATAGAAGAATATGTGAAATTTGCTGAAATTTCTACAGATTCAGGAGTATTTCAAAAAGAAACAAAAAAGATAGATACTTTGTATATCAAATGGAAAAATAACTTTTTTTATACCTTAAAAATGAAGTCTCCTAAGAATGATTTAGATAACGATCCTATTTTTGTACAGATTACCAAAGTAACCGATACTTCTTATAATTTCACTGCTAAGATTGGATTTTCAGAATTTAAACAAAAGGGAACCTTATACAAAGTAGAATAATACATGGAAATATTTTTACATATTGATACCTGGGTAGCATTACTTACTCTTACCTTTTTAGAAATTATATTAGGAATCGATAATATTATTTTTATATCTATTTCTGCAAATAAATTACCTGAAGGAGAGCGAAAAAAAGCAACTTTTGTAGGCCTAGCTTTGGCAATGATCACTCGAATTTTATTGTTGCTTAGTGTCTCTTATTTAATCGCTTTAAAAGATCCTTTTTGGTCAATTCATTCCTCTTGGTTAAATGTTGGATTTACAGGACAAAGTTTAATTCTATTTCTTGGAGGTTTGTTTCTTTTATATAAGAGCACCAAAGAGATTCATCATAAGATGGAACAATCAGAAAATAAAGAAATCGATACTGAACCAAAAAAAACAAGTACTTTTTCTAAAGTTATTGTACAAATCATTTTAATTGATATTGTTTTTTCTTTTGATTCCATATTAACAGCGGTAGGAATGACAAATGGTATTGATGGTGCATTAAAAATTATGGTGGTAGCTGTTATCATTTCAATGATTATCATGATGATTTTTGCCAATACAGTAAGCACATTTGTAAATAATAATCCTACCATTCAAATGTTGGCGTTATCTTTCTTAATTCTGATTGGATTTATGCTAATTGCAGAAGGAGCACATTTATCTCATTTAGAAATCTTTAACAAAACTGTAGGGGTTATTCCAAAGGGTTATTTGTATTTTGCAATCGCTTTTTCATTAGGCGTTGAAGTATTAAATATGAAAATTCGTAAAAGAAAAAAATCATAGAGAATCTTAGAAAACATAGCATCTTATTACTAGCTTTTTTGCTGATTTTACCAGCTAGTATTCAAATTGTTCATGCGTTTGAACAACATGAACAAACTATTTGTACTTCTGAAATAGAAAATCATATACACCTAGATGATCTAGAGTGTGAATTATGTCATTTACAAGCTGAAACTCTAGCTATTCTTCCTAAGGAAACACTTTATCTAGGATCTAAACAAACAAAATTACTACAGAATAAAAACTATCAATTTCTTTTTAATCATCAGCAATTACCTTTCTCTTTAAGAGGCCCCCCAATTTTTTAACTTACTATAAAATCTTATACAAGTTAAAAAATCAACTCAATGTCAAAAAAATATTATTTGACTTATGTATTTGTGTGTTTCACATACTTACTCATAGGGCAAAATTGTAATCTAAAATTTACAGGAACAGTCAAAGACTTTCATGACGGTACTCCAATTGTTGGAGCGACTGTTAAAATAGAAGGCTTAAAAACCTATGCTGTTACTGACAGTAAAGGGAATTTTACGATAAAGAATATTTGTAACTCAATTTTTACTGTTAAAGTTGCTCATGTATCTTGCGAAGAAAGAATCATACAGATAGATCTTAAGAAGAAGTCTTTATATGAAATTCGATTAGAACATCATATAGAGGAATTAAATGAAGTAACCTTAAGATCTGAAGTAGATAAGAAAACAAAAACTTCTCAAGAAACTGTTCTTAAAGGTAACATCTTAGCTCGTTATAGCGCATTAAGTTTAGGTGATGCTATTAAAGAGATTCCGGGTGTTTCTTCAATCAACACAGGTAATTCTATTGTTAAACCAGTTATTAATGGTTTACATAGTAGTAGAGTTCTTGTGATGACAAACAATGTCAGATTACAAGATCAAGAATGGGGAATAGAACATGCTCCAAATATTGATATCAATTCTGCTGGAAGTGTTTCTTTGATTAAAGGAGCCAATGCTTTAGAATATGGTGGCGATGCTATAGGAGGTGTCATTGTTGTGAATCCTACTAGAATTTTCGCAAAAGATTCTCTTTTTGGGCAAACTACAGTTAATGCACAGACTAATGGAAGAGGTTATGGTATTAATTCTTCACTGACTAAAACTTATGATGAAGGTTGGTATATTAGTGGTCAGGCTTCCTATAAACGCTCAGGAGATTTTAATTCGCCAGATTACATATTAACTAATACAGGAAACGAATCAACAGCTTTTTCTTTATTCACTGGACGTAAAAAACTAGAATATGGTTATGAACTATATTATAGTTATTTAAAAAATGAAATAGCTATTTTACGTTCTTCTCATATTGGAAATGTTGAGGATTTGGTTGATGGAATAAATTCTCAACAACCTATTGTAATTGATCCTTTTAGTTATGATATTAATGCACCTAAGCAAGAAGTTACACATCAGATTTTTAAAGGAACTTTCTACCAACGCTTTAAGAACTTTGGAAAGTTAGATATACAATATGACTACCAAAATAATCATCGATTTGAATTTGATATTCGTGTGGGTGATGATCGCAATACTCCGGCTATTGACCTTCGATTGCAAAGTCATACATTTAAATCTACTTTAAAATTAGACTCTAATTCAGAGAATACTTATAAAGTAGGGATCATGGCTGGTTTGCAGGATAATTTTGCAAATCCTTCTACTGGCGTTCGTCGTTTGATTCCTGATTATGAAAAGTTTGATTTTGGTTTTTTTACCTTGGGTAATTTTAAAATCAATGATGATTTTAGTTTAGATGCTGGAATTCGATATGATTTTAATAGGATTGATGCAAAAAAATTCTATCAAACTTCTCGTTGGAATGAACGTGGATACGATGTCGATTTTGCTGACATTATTATTCAAGATTTTGGAACACAATTGCTTGTAAATCCTGTTTTTGATTTTCATAATATTTCTATTTCTGCAGGAATCGCATATACTATGAATGATAATAGTTCTTTGATTTTAAACTATGGATTATCAAACAGAGCTCCAAATGCTTCAGAATTATTTAGTGATGGATTACATCATTCGGCAGCGAGAATAGAACTAGGTGACTTACGTATTCAAAAAGAAACATCTAATAGAATTTCAGGAACCTACAGTTATAAAGGGGAAAAAGCGAGCATCAATATAGAAGGATTTTTTAACCATATACAAGATTTTATTTATTTAGAACCTTCAGGAGTAGAAACTACAATTAGAGGTTCATTCCCTGTATGGGAACACAAACAAATTAACGCAACATTATTTGGTGTCGACTTAAATATGAGTCATTATATCAACCATCAATTTACAATTCAAAACAAATCTTCTTTTATCAAAGGAAAAGATGTAAGTTCAAATAGAGCTTTAATTGATATTCCAGCATTTAAAACGGTTAATATCATTCGATACAAGAATGAAAAATGGTCAAATTTTAATGCTGAACTTCAAAGCGAATGGGTTTTTAGACAAAATGAATTCCCTAATAATAACTTTGAAGCTTACATTCCTAGAACAGATTCTTTTGTATTAGTTGATATCAGTACACCTCCTCCAGCCTATCACATCCTTAACTTTAGAAGTGATTTTGACTTGAAGATTTTTAAAGAAAATAGTGTAAATGTTGCTTTTACAGTAAACAATGTACTCAATACATCGTATAGAGAGTACTTAAACAGATTAAGATATTTTGCTGATGAACTTGGAAGGAATTTTATGATTCAATTAAAGTTCAATTATTAATAAAAAAAACAAAAATTATGAGATTAAAATTAATTCACGTATCGTTTATAGCATTTGCTGCAGTTCTATCATGTAATGATAGTGAGGATCCTATTATCATTAATGAAGAAGAAGTAATTACAACAGTAACAGCTACCTTGACTCCAGTTGGAGGAGGAACTATAATTACTTTACAAAGTAGAGATTTAGATGGAGATGGCCCAAATGTTCCTGTAATTACTATTTCAGGAAACTTAGCTCCAAACACAACATACTCTGGAGCAATTGAAGTATTGAATGAGACTGTTACACCTGCAGAAAATATAACAGAAGAAGTAGAAGAAGAAGGTGATGAACATCAATTCTTTTTTACACCTACTAATAATGTAGTTACTGTCGCTTATGCTGATATGGATATAAATGGAGATCCTATTGGAATTGAGTTTACACTAACTACTACAAATGCTAGTTCTGGAAATCTAACGGTTACGTTAATTCACGAACCTAATAAAAATGCAGCAGGAGTAAGTTCGGGTGATATTACTAATGCTGGTGGAGAAACAGATGCAGAAGCAACTTTTGCTATCGGAGTTCAATAAAAATCAAATAAATTTAGTACAAAAGCGGAGCGATTGCTCCGCTTTTTTTATGCAGTAATTTTTAGTGATTTTAAATACAGGCATTTATACCTGATGCGCTTCCTTGTTTATAAGCTAATTTTATAAAATCAACTAACAATAATTATTCATTATGTCTACTCTAAATAGAGAACAAATCAAATCAATCGTAACTGAAGCACTCAGATCAGTCGCAGATTTTAATGGCGATATTGAAAATTTTACATTCGAACATTTTCAAGAATATAGCAAACAAGTTTTCACTAACAAATTGGTAGAGCTAATTAATGCAGCTCCATTTTATAATTATCTAGGAGTTTTAGATTCTACACAATGCTATAGAGTAGTTCTCTCCAATTCAATCGTAAACTCATGGGTAACATTAGAAGATTGCATTAATTATATAGAAGAAAATATAGCTGTAGGACCAAGAGAATAATCAAAATTTTATCAAATGAAATCACGTTTAACAATATGCTTACTATTTATTTGTTCAATAATTTTCGCTCAACAAGTTAGCCAAGAAAATGATGTATTTATAGAAAATTCTGACATAAAAATAAATACTTACAGTCCAAATAAAATCAATACAATTGTAATTCAATTAAACATTGGATTTAAAGGAATCTTTAATGACTACGAAATTATCCCGGGTACTTTTAAAGATTTAAATTCAGAATTCAAGGTTGTGTTAAAATCAAAAAAATTTAATGCACTCATTAAGGATGTTAAATTTGATAAGGTTTTTACACGGAAAAATTTCATACAAATAGACTTATCAAATATTAGCAATGAGCTAATACAAAAATTTAAATCCTCAGAATCAGATTTTTATATAACAGCTAATAATAATATTAATCTGAAAATTTGGAAAAAAGATACGCTAACAACTGTTCAAGATATAGAAATAAATAAAATTCAAATCGAAGAAAAAACGAAGCAAGACTCGTTAACTCTAACTGATACAATGATTCAAGAATATATTAATTCAAAAGGTGGAGAAATCGTAATGACACAAAACAAACTTGACTTTGGTGTTATTCCAGTTGAAAATTCATCAAGTACTAATGTAGAAGTAAATGCAAGTTTCAGTTATAGAAAAAGATACTCTTTCTTATCATCTAAAATTCCAGTATTTTTTACAGCGGAAGGATTGATTAGTACAAATGCAAAAGATTCTTTAAACTTTTTATCTGTATATCCTGTTAACTATAATTTCTCAAAAGGTACAAACCAATTTATTGGTCAGTTAGGGTTTGAAGGAAACCAAACATTCTCTAATTACAGAGTTACAGCAAACTTCTTTTGGAACGGAATAATTCCAAATTTAGTGGATTTAACCTTTGGAGAAAACAGACTTAGACTAAAACCGGTTGTTAAATTAGGTGCGAAATTTTACAAAGAAGTAGCTAACAATAGACCCGTTCAAATCAATAATAAAGAATTTTCTAATCAAGCTTTTGGAGAAATTTATTATTATATCCCTGTACATAATGTTTACAGCCTAATTATAGAAGGAAGAGCTTTTTATGATTTTAACAAATCACTCAATGTTGAAGGGAATTTAAAATCTAACTACTCTATTACTTTTGGCTTAGAAGTTCCAAAAACAAAAATGAAAACTATTTTTAAATATACCAAAGGTGTAAATGGAGTTACATTTGAAAAAAATGAATACATAGTTGTTGGACTATTAATGGATTCATTTGGAATAAAAAAATAATATATGGATACACTTTTCACACAAAACGATACCATTTTAAAACTTATTGATCAAATACCAATCAACAAAAGATATTCAGATATAGAAGATACTCATGGAAATCAATATGTAGATTTAGTTCAAGAAGGTGGTGGAGTACTTGGAATAGCATTGGTAGGATATACTTATATCTTGGAAAAGGCAGGAATACGTTTTATGAGTTTAGCAGGAACTTCAGCAGGAGCTATAAATACAATGATGATGGCTGGTTTAGGAAGAATTGATGAGGAAAAGTCAGAAAAAATATTGACAATATTGAGTAATCAAAATTTATTTGATTTGGTAGATGGTCACAAAAAAATAAAAAAACTCATTAACAAAGCTGTAAAAAAAGAAAAAGGATTGATATGGTCATTAATTTGGTCAGCTCTACTAATTTTTAAAACACTAAAAAATAAATTAGGCTTAAATCCTGGTTCCTATTTTGAATCTTGGATTACTAAAGAATTGAAATTAAATGGGATTCATACCCTAAGAGATCTTAAAGCCTTAAGAAAAATACTACCTATAGATTTAAGAAACGTTCAAACTAACACTGCTATTGATACTATAGAAGCAAAACTAGCAATCATTACATCAGATATTACCACACATACAAAAGTTGAGTTTCCAAAAATGACAGAACTATATTGGTTTAATCCAGACGATGTTGCCCCTGCAAAAATGGTTAGAGCTTCCATGTCTGTTCCATTCTTTTTTGAACCCTTTAAAGTAGATAATTTACCTAATTCAGGTGAAACAAATGATTCAAAATGGGATGCGCATGCAAGGTATTCAGGGCCAGTTCCATCTTCAGTTAGATTTGTAGATGGTGGGATGTTATCAAATTTCCCAATCAATGTTTTTCACAGATCTGATGGAGGAATCCCTAGAATGCCAACATTTGGAGTACGATTAAGTACGTATAGAGAAAACTTTAGTGATACTGACACTTTTTTAGAAATGAATGGAGCTATGATAAGCACAATGCGTCAAATTCATGATTATGATTTTCTTTTAAAGAACCCAGACTACAAACAACTTATCTGTAGAATTGATGCTGACAAAACTTTTAACTGGTTAGATTTTAATATGACTGAGGAAAGTCAAATTAATCTTTTCAATTTGGGAGCCAAAAAAGCTGTAGAGTTTTTAAATAAATTTGATTGGGAAGCTTACAAAGCCTCAAGAGCATAAAAAAACTATTACTTTACATACTTTGTCTCCTTTAAGAAACTTAAAGCTACAAAAGAAGCTACAAAGAAAATTGCTAAAAATAGCACGCTAGCTTGCATAGAACCAGTTACTGAATTTAAAATTCCAAAGGTTAACATCCCTATTACTATAGCTATTTTTTCTGTCACATCATAAAAACTAAAATACGTAGCATGATCGTCAGTTTCTGGTAATAATTTCGAATAAGTAGAACGTGCCAAAGACTGAATCGCTCCTAATACTAAACCAATCAATCCACCTAAACCATAAAAATAATATTCTACATTAGCTTGATCTTTATCTAAAAAGAAACAGATTAAGCAAACCAATGCCCAAATAATAATAGTCGTTTTTAAAGCCGTTATGTTTCCGAATTTTTTTGATACTCTAGAAAAAATAGAAGCTCCAGCTATAGCAACAAACTGAACCAATAAAATCGCTCCAATTAAATTTGTGGTTTCTAAACCTAATTCTAGACTTCCAAAGATTCCTGCCATTAAAATAATCGTTTGAACACCAATACTAAATAAGAAAAAACTCACTAAAAATGTTTTTAATGATGGTTGGTGTTTTAATTCTTTTAAGACTAATTTCAGCTCACTAATTCCTTTCCAAAGCACTTTATCTTCGCTTTTATTTTCTTTTTTGTGGTTTGGTAATTTTCTATAAGTAATCTGAGCAAAACCTAGCCACCAGATTCCAACTAAAACAAAAGTAAGTCGAGTAGCAAAACCTTTTTCCATTCCAAAAGTTTCATGCATTTCTACAAAAACCAAACATAAAATCAATAATAAAATAGAGCCTATATAACCATTTATAAATCCTTTTGCACTAACTCTATCTTGATCTTCAGGGTGAGCAACTTCTGGTAAATATGCATTATAAAATACAATACTTCCCCAAAAACCTATACTTGCTAAAATGGTAAATACGATAGCAACCCATAAGGTTGATTCTCCATCAAAGAAAAATAAACTCATTACAGAAATTGACCCCAGCAAACAAAAGCCTTTTAAGAAACCTAATTTATTTCCTTTATAATCTGCTATACCTGATAAAATTGGAGAAAGAAGCGCTACAATTAAAAAAGAAAAAGCCATCGTATAATCATACAAAGTGGTTGGATCCCATTGGGTGCCTAAAAAAGTAACTTTTTTATCCATATTCTGAAATGACTCAGTCATACTAGAATAGTAAATTGGAAAAACAGCTGTACTTATTACTAAAGAATATACTGAATTTGCCCAATCATAAAATGCCCATGCATTGATTAACTTCTTGTCCCCTATTTTTAACATTTATTTCTTTTTAAAATTAAAAACCGACCCAATGTTTTCTTAAACATAAGATCGGTTTACAAGATACTTAAAATTAGTTTAGATATCGTTTTCTTTATTTACTCTGAGCATTATATTTAGCAGCTAATCTATTTGCTTCTGGCAAATAAGCTCTTAGAGTTTTAATTCTATCTTCATTTGTTGGATGAGTTCTTAAAATTTTTGGTCCTCCTCCTCCAGCAGTTTTTTCACTCATTCTTACCCAAACTTCTGCTGCTTCCTTTCCATCATATCCTGCCATGATCATAAAAACTAATCCTAATTTATCCGCTTCAGTTTCATGCTCTCTACTATATGCTAACATAGTAACACTCGATCCTATACCATATGCTAAATTCCAAATCAGCTGAGTATCCTCTTCTTTACCCATTGTCCCTAAAGCAACCGCAACACCTCCAATTGCTTGTAGTTGTCCTTGAGACATCCTTTCTTGTCCATGCTTCGCAAAAGCATGGGCTACTTCATGTCCCATTACAGCCGCTACTCCATCTTCATTTTTACAAATAGGTAAGATTCCTGAATAAAAAACCACTTTACCACCTGGCAAACACCAAGCGTTAATAGTTTTATCTTCTACTAAATTAAACTCCCATTGATAAGAATCTGCCTCTTTTAACATATTATTATTTCTCATAAAACGATCAACAGCTGCAGAAATATTACTCCCAATATCTTTAATCATGATAGTAGCTGACTGATTGTTAGATAAAGTATTTTTTTCTAGAAAACCCCTATACTGAGCAAAACTAGCGGGCAAAACATTTTCATCTTTAACAATATTGAATTGTTTTCTTCCTGTAATAGGAACTGTAGTACACTGAACAAAAAAAAGGACTATAACAATAAGTGAAATTATTTTTTTCATTTTTATAATATTAACGAAGTTAACAAAGATGATTCCTTATTTTTGTATGTAGAATCAACATAACTTTAGAGTAGTTTAAAATTACACATTCTTAATCAGTATAAAAATAATTTCTTGCATCTTTTAGAAAAAAATAAAACTTTACAACCCAGTCTTTCTATCCCAAAGTTTGTCATTTATTTTACAAAAACTATAGAATTACTCTCTAGCTCTTTAGCAGCAACATTAGCCAGAAGAATATTTACAACACCCTTTAAATTCTCTACACCGAAAAGAGAATTATATATGTTGAAAAGCGCTCAAATAAAAAGATTAGCTATTGAAGAAATTAACAAAGAGATTGAAATTATTTCTTACGGATATTCTAAAAAGAAAGTATTGCTAGTCCATGGATGGTCTGGAAGAAGCACTCAATTATTTGCCTTTGCTGATAAGTTATTAGAAAAAGGATATATGGTGATTTCATTTGATGGACCGTCACATGGAAAATCTTCTGGAAAAACTACGATGATGCCTGAATTTTTATCGACTATAAAGAAGATTGACACAGTATATGGACCCTTTGTTGCAGGAATTGGGCATTCTTTTGGAGCTATGAGTTTGTATAATGCTACCTCCCATTTTTTAAAGATTAAAACTTTTGTAGCCATAGGTTCTGGTGATAAAGTTTCTGATATTATTAGAAATTTTACTGATAATTTATCTTTGAGTGAAAAATCAGCTAGAAAAACACAATCAGGGTTAGAGAAAAAATGGCACATCAAAGTTGATGATTTTGCAAGTAGTAGTGTTTCAAAAAAAATAAAGATTCCTGTTTTAGTTGTCCATGACACAGATGATGGAGATGTTCCTGTAAGTTGTGCTTATCAAATTCGTCAAAACCTTAATAATGGTTCTTTGCTAATTACAAATGGGCTTGGTCATACTAAAATTTTAAGAGATAAAATCGTCATTAATCAAAGTATAGAATTTATAATACAAAACACATGAGAAAAATAATATCAATCCTTACGATCGCATTACTAGTTAGTTGTTCTGGAGTTGCTCAAAAACCTGAAAAGAAAAAAGAAAAAAAATATGACATTGTAAAGACAGAAGAACAATGGAAGAAAAAATTAACTAGCATACAATATTATGTATTAAGAGAGGCTGGTACTGAAAGAGCTTTTACAAGCCCATTAAATAATATCAAAGAAAAAGGTTTATATGTTTGTGCTGCTTGTGAGACTCCTTTATACAAATCTGATCATAAATTTGATTCTGGAACAGGATGGCCATCGTTTGATAGAGCTATTATAAATAATGTTGAACTTGATGTCGATTATAAGATTGGATATGCTAGAACAGAATTAAAATGTTCAACATGTGGTGGCCATTTGGGACATTCATTTAATGATGGACCCAGGGAAACTACTGGAGAAAGACACTGTATTAATGGCGCTGCATTGAAATTTAAGGCTAAAAAAGGTGCTCTAAAGAAAAAATAATTTTTAAAAAATTAGCTCGTCAATCTTTTTTGAACCGTTGAATTAATAATAATTGATTCTCGTTTTTCTTGAGGCTTCTCTAATCTTTTTAACATCAACTTTGCTGAAGTTACTCCAACATTTTTTCCATGTTGATCTATAGTAGTTAAACTAGGTGTTAAATGTTCAGAAATTACTGTACTTGAATAACCGATTAATGCAATGGTTTTATCAAGCAAAACTTCTTTCTTTTTACCTATTCTGAAGGCAGCAAGAGAAGATTCTTGATCTAAAGCCATGATGGCATCTATCTTTTTTTGTGATATTAACGATGATAATTCATTTTCAATATGTTCTTCAGAACCTTCAATAATTATAGGGTCATGCGTGTTTTCAACTGCAACTATATATCCTTTTGTTCTCAATTTCCCAACTGAAGAGTTATTAATACAGGACACTAAAGCAATGCTTTTTCTTCCATCGGATATCAAACCATTTACAGCATTAAAAACAGCGTCATAATCATCAACTAGAACTCGATCGCAATCTATAGAGTTTACTTCTCTATCAAACATTAATAAGGGAATTTCATCTTCTAATCCAATTAAATGAGAAAAATCTTGTTTTATTTGGGTTTCTTCAGAGACAGCAATAATAATTGCATCAACTAAACCATTTGATAAAGTTTGCACAGATTGTACTTCTTTTTCAAAAGATTCATTGGTAATGCTAATAATGATGTTGTATTGTGTGGTTGCAATAACATTTTCTATGCCTCTTAAAACTCTAGCTAAGAAGAAGTTTTTAAGACTTGGTAATACAACACCAATGGTGTTTGTTTTACCAGACTTTAAGTTAACTGCTAGTTTATTGGGTTTATAATTGTATAATTTAGCAGCTTCTTTAATTCGCTGTTTAGTGCTCTCACTTATTTCATAACTATCGTTTAAAGCTTTGGAAACAGTAGATATAGATACTTCTAAGATCTTAGATAATTCTTTAATTGTGATGTTTTTCTTCATATAAACCTATATAATTCTGAAAAATACAACAAGCTAGGTAAATATCAAACTTAATGAAGAGAATTTAATAACCCTTAAAGCATTTTTAAAAAAAATGAAACAAATGTATGAGTGTAATCGTCTTTAAAAAAACTAGATGTATTGAACTGTTTTAAAAGTGTATTGAATTGTATTATCCTGTTACTTTTGTATCTTGTTCATTAGATTTTTAAAGATAATATGAAAAAACAACAGATAATTGAAGTTCTAGAAGAGAAACATAAAGATTTATTTCTTTGGTTAGAAAACCATCCAGATCAAAAATGGATGGATGGACCAGATCAAAAATGGACTACTGGGCAACATATATTGCATCTAGAAAACAGTGCCAAATTGCTTAATAAAGCTTTGAGTATGCCCAAGTTTCTTTTAAAATATAAATTTGGTACTTCAAATAGAACTTCTAGGACTTATGAAGAGGTTGCAAAGAGATACAACGAACGATTGGCTGAAAATCAAGAAAGAGCGAAAAAATTTAATCAAGATTTAAAGACTCCTGATATTGAAAAAAAATATCAACTCATCTCTAAGCTGCAAATTTTAAATAAAAAATTACAGTACAAAACAAATAAATTAAAAGACAAAGATTTAGACACTTTATTACTACCACATCCTTTAATGGGAAAAATGACCGTAAGAGAAATTATTATGTGGTCTGCGTACCATACAGATCATCATTTAGACATCCTGAAGAAAAATTATTAGTATGAAAAAAATTATTACAAAACCTCAATATTTCTTTAGCTTTCTAGCATTGATTATGTTTATTATTGGGTTCATCTATAAAGAAAATTCTATTGAACTCGCATTCTATGGTGGTATCATTGATTTAGATATTTGGATTCTTAATTTATTTTCGGCGTTATTTTTTATCTTGATAGCTATAAATTATGCTTCTTTGACAATTACACAAAAACAAGCTAAAAAGGGCCTAACTATTACCCATATACTTATTCAAATTATAGCAATTGTTCCATTAATTTATTTCACTATTACTTCAAATTCATCAAAAACCTATGAAGAAATTACCATCATGAATAGTATTCTCTTACTTGCTTTTGTTGTTTTTATTCTCGCAACACTTATTCACTTAATTAATTTTGTTACAAGCTTAGTAACAAAGAAAGATTAAGTACTCTTTTCCTTGAGTAAAATGCATGTATTTTCTATATTTGTAGCTTCCAAAAAAGCAAAAGAATCCTATGTTTAGTAATTTAAGCGAAAAATTAGATAAAGCCTTACACACTCTTAAAGGTCACGGTAAAATAACAGAGGTAAATGTAGCAGAAACTTTAAAAGAAGTACGAAGAGCATTGTTGGATGCCGATGTTAATTTTAAGATTGCTAAAACCTTCACCAAGAGCGTTCAAGAAAAAGCTTTAGGGCAAGATGTATTAACTACCTTAAATCCAGGTCAGTTAATGGTTAAATTGGTTAAAGATGAGCTAACTGATTTGATGGGTGGAGAAACTGTTGGTGTTAACTTAAGTGGTAACCCAACTGTTATTTTAATGTCAGGTTTACAAGGTTCTGGAAAAACTACTTTTTCTGGAAAACTGGCAAATTTCTTAAAAACAAAAAAAGCAAAAGAAGTATTATTAGTAGGTTGTGATGTTTACAGACCTGCTGCCATTAATCAATTACAAGTAGTTGGAGAACAAGTTGGAGTTGAAGTATATGCAGAAGTTGGCAATCAAAATCCTGTTGAAATTTCTATCAATGCTATTAAACATGCAAAAGCAAACGGTAAAAATGTTGTTATTATTGATACCGCTGGTCGTTTAGCTGTTGATGAAGCGATGATGACGGAGATTTCTAATATTCACAAAGCTGTAAATCCACAAGAAACATTATTTGTTGTAGATTCTATGACTGGGCAAGATGCTGTTAATACAGCAAAAGCCTTTAATGATGTTTTAAATTTTGATGGTGTAATTCTTACCAAACTAGATGGTGATACCCGTGGTGGAGCTGCTTTATCAATTAAATCTGTCGTAGATAAACCTATCAAGTTTATTGGAACTGGAGAAAAAATGGATGCCATAGATGTATTCTATCCAGATCGTATGGCAGATCGTATTTTAGGAATGGGAGACGTAATATCTCTTGTTGAAAGAGCTCAAGAACAATACGACGAAGAAGAAGCAAGAAAACTTCAAAAGAAAATTGCAAAAGATCAGTTTGGTTTTGACGACTTTTTATCTCAAATTCAACAAATTAAGAAAATGGGAAGCATGAAAGACTTAGTCGGAATGATTCCTGGGGCTGGTAAAGCAATGAAAGATGTAGATATAGATGATGATGCTTTTAAAGGAATCGAAGCTATCATACATTCTATGACCCCTTCTGAAAGAAGTACACCAACTACCATCAACGCTAGTAGAAAGAAAAGAATTGCAAAAGGTTCTGGAACTTCAGTACAAGAAGTAAACCAGTTAATGAAGCAATTTAATCAGATGAGCAAAATGATGAAGATGATGCAAGGTGGTGGCGGAAAAAAGATGATGCAAATGATGAAAGGAATGAAATAAAAAACTTGGGCTGCTTTAAAAGTAGCCTTTTTGTTTAATAATATAATACAACACAATGATTTTACTTGATGGTAGAAAAACCTCATCTGATATTAAAGATGAAATCACATTAGAAGTTGCACAACTTAAAAAAGACGGAAAGAAAACTCCCCATTTAGCAGCGGTTATAGTTGGAAACGACGGTGCCAGCAAAACATATGTAGGTGCGAAAGTAAAAGCATGCAACCGCGTTGGATTTGAATCAACTTTAGTTGAATTACCTGAAGAAACTACAGAAGAAACTCTATTAGCTCAGATTGAAGAGCTAAATAACAATGATGATATTGATGGATTTATTGTACAATTACCATTGCCAAAACATATCGATGAACAAAAAGTAATCATGGCTGTGAATCCTGATAAAGATGTTGATGGATTTCATCCAACCAATGTTGGTAAAATGGCTTTAAATCTGCCTACTTTTATTTCTGCTACCCCTTTCGGGATTTTAGAATTATTAGAAAGATATAAAGTTGAAACCTCTGGAAAACATGTAGTAGTTATTGGTAGAAGTCATATAGTTGGTAGTCCAATGAGTATTTTACTTTCTCAAAAAAGAACTGTTGGTAATGCAACAGTAACCATCACCCACAGTAGAACTACTAATTTAAAAGAAATTACTTTACAAGCAGATATTGTAGTTGCTGCCTTGGGAATTCCTGAGTTTTTAACAGCAGATATGGTAAAAGAAAATGTAACTGTAATAGATGTTGGAATTACAAGAGTTGAAGATAATACTAAAAAAAGTGGTTATCGTTTGTTAGGCGATGTTGCTTTTGATGAAGTCTCTAAAAAATCAGCTTTTATTACTCCTGTCCCTGGAGGTGTTGGGCCTATGACAATTGCAATGTTATTAAAGAATACTTTATTGGCTTGTAAAAGAAGTAATTAATCCTCTCTTATACATGATATTTTCCAAGTAGGAAAGACGATGGTTTCTGTTTTATCTGTCCACTCACCTATCCATTTGTATCCATTTTCTGAAATATCATAAAAAGTTAATCGAAAAAAACCTTCAACACCATTTGGAGCTGTATGATTTTTATATAATACAATTTTTCCGTCTTTCTTATTACCATTCCAAACAGGTAAAGTAGCAACAGTAGCCCTTGTTGTATAATAATGTACATTCCATCGTAGACTGTCTTTGTCGTATTGGCGAATACTTCCTGAATGTACTCCATCTTCTTTTAAAGTTTCATCTTGTACTGCTGTTCCATTCATAATGTATTTCCATGTCCAAATCATGTTAACTGGTTTTGCCCAAGTTTGATCTGGGTTTCTGGATTCTGATATACATTTACAGGTACCTATTAAGTCTTGATAATCTTTTAATTCTGTTGGTGCACTAGGATTGTATTGACCAAAAGGGAACTCTTTAGAAGGCTCGTAAATCATTTCTTTTTGAGAAAAAACTGAGGTTGAAAATAGAACGGAAAAGACGAATAAAAATAGTTTTACTGGCATGATTGATTGATTTTAGATCTGTCTCTTATACACATCTGACGCTGCCGACGATCTACTCTGTGTA
>CAJXRR010000030.1 GCA_913060575.1 uncultured Flavobacterium sp. | reverse complement strand
CTACATTAAATGCAGTAGATGCTATCTCTGTTTCTGGTAAATAAGGTACAACCTCAGAAGAAACATACAATATTCTCTTATCTTTCATTAAATTTAAGCCTTTGTATAAGTTTGCAAAACTACGAATTTTTATGTAAAATTCATGTTAAAATGCTAAGTTTGCGGTCATATACACCATTGCATTATGAAGGTTTTTAAAACCAAGACGGAACTCAAAACATATTTTAAAGAAATTAGGTCTGAAAATGATAAAATAGGTTTTGTACCCACCATGGGAGCTCTTCACCAGGGCCACCTGTCTTTAATAAAGCAATCCAAAGAAAATAATCACTTTACAATAGCTAGTATTTTTGTAAATCCTACTCAATTTGATAAAAAGGAAGATTTAGATAATTATCCTAAAACTCTTGAATCTGATTTAGATTTATTAGAAAAAGCAGCGTGTGATATTGTTTTTGCCCCTTCAATTGAAGAAATTTATCATGATAACATTGTTTCTATTCATTTTGACTTTGATGGTTTAGAAAACGAAATGGAAGGAAAGTATAGAGCAGGTCATTTTAACGGCGTTGGAACTATCGTAAAAACATTATTTGAAATCATAGCACCAACAAATGCTTACTTTGGTGAAAAAGATTTTCAACAATTACAAATAGTGCGTAAAATGGTCAAAAAATCCAAACTAAATGTTTCGGTTATTGGCTGTCCAATTTATAGAGAAGAGAGCGGTTTAGCTATGAGTTCTCGAAACAAACGTTTATCAGAAAAAGAAAAAAAAGCTGCTTCTATTATCTATAAAGTGCTCAAAAAAGTTGTAGAAAAATCTTCTTCAGAAACTATCTCCGATATAGAACAATGGGTTTCTGTTGAATTTAAAAACCATCCTCTTTTTGATTTAGAGTATTTTACAATCGCCGATATTGAAACGCTAAAAACTGTTTCCAAGCTTTCTCCTAATAGTCAGTACCGTGCCTTTATAGCGGTCTATGCAAACACTGTTCGATTAATTGATAATATCTCCATAAACACCTAACTTCTTTTTGGCTAATTATATAATTCTAAAATTCAAAAAAGTAGTACTTTTGCAGCATGTTAGTTCAAGTAGTTAAATCTAAAATCCACCGTGTTAAAGTAACAGGTGCCGATTTAAATTATATAGGAAGCATTACCATAGATGAAGATCTAATGGATGCTGCAAATATTATTGAAGGTGAACGTATACAGGTTGTTAATAACGACAATGGTGAACGTTTAGAAACTTACGTTATTCCTGGGCCAAGAAAAAGTGGTGAAATCACTCTAAATGGTGCTGCAGCAAGAAGGGTTGCGGTTGGAGATGTATTAATATTGATCACTTACGGGTTTATGGATTTTGAAGAAGCAAAAACGTTTAAGCCATCTCTTGTTTTTCCAAACGAAGCCACTAATACGCTTACCTAGTTTTGAATAGTAAAACCAAGAAATTTTTAAAAATAACACTCCCTCTTATCTTTGGAGGTTGTTTGGTTTGGTATTTATTTACCGTAATTCCGCCTGAAACTCTTTTAGATTATTTTAAAAATGCCAATTATTGGTGGATTGCCCTTGGTTTGTTCTTCGGAGTTTTAAGTCATTTATCTAGAGCTTATCGTTGGAAATTTATGCTAGAACCAATGGGTTATAAACCAAAATTTACCAACAGTGTTTTAGCTGTTTTAATTGGATATTTCGTCAATTTAGCAATTCCAAGAGCAGGTGAAGTTTCTAGGGCAACTGTTATGGCAAACTATGAGAATATTCCTTTTGAAAAAGGTTTTGGAACCATTGTCGCAGAAAGAATTGCTGATTTAGTGATGATGTTTTTAATCATCGGAATTACCTTATTAATTCAATTTGATTTTATTCTTCAACTCGTGAAAGAAAATTTCGATCCAATAAAAATTTCAATTTTATTTGGTGGAAGTTTAATTGGTGGGTTTCTTTTTTATAGATATCTAAGAAAATCAACCTCAGGAATTGGTTTAAAAATTAAAAACTTCGTTAAGAGTTTAGTTGAAGGTGTGACTTCTATTTTTAGAATGAAAAACAAATGGGCGTTTATTTTTCATACCGTATTTATTTGGGTAATGTATGTGTTGATGTTTTGGGCAACTATTCCTGCTATTGAAGGACTTCAAGTTCCTTTTGGCGGAATTCTAGTTGGATTTATTGCAGGAGGTTTCAGTATTGCTGCTACAAATGGTGGTGTTGGATTATATCCCCTAGCGGTTGCTGGTGCATTTACTTTATTTGGTGTTCCTGAAGAGCCTTCTACTGCTTTTGGAAGCGTTATGTGGGCTGCCCAAACGGTAATGGTTATTGTTTTTGGAGGACTTTCATTTTTACTCTTACCAATCTACAATAAAGCAAAGTAATTTTTAAACTTTCTCAGTAGTAGCATAGCTTTCAATACTTCCTTGTTTTTAACAAAAAAAGAGCGAAACAAGACATTCTATCTAAATTTCGAGAGGTTATTACTTTTATATAATTTTTAAAAATTATCCACTGAGAAACTTTGTAACTTTGTAACTTTCAACCTCTGTAACTAAATCAATGGCTAAAGCTAAAACTACATTTTTTTGTCAAAATTGCGGCGCTCAACATGCAAAATGGATGGGCCAATGCAATACGTGTAATGAATGGAACACAATTGTTGAAGAAGTAATTCAGAAAGAAGTAGCTAGAGAATGGAAACAATCTAACGGTATAAAAACCATTTCAAAACCACTTAAAATTGAAGAAATTCAATTAAATCCAGAGGAAAGAATTCCAACTAAAAATAAAGAATTAGATACTGTATTAGGAGGTGGTCTCGTAAAAGGTTCGGTTACTTTATTAGGCGGTGAACCAGGTATAGGAAAGTCTACATTGTTATTGCAAGTTGCTTTATCTATCACTCATAAAGTATTGTATGTTTCTGGTGAAGAAAGTCAATCTCAAATAAAAATGAGAGCAGAAAGAATCCTAAATCAGGCGTCTAATTGTCTCATTTTAACAGAAACAAATACGCAGCAAATCTTTAAGAATATCGAAGAAGTTTCTCCTGATGTTTTAGTGATAGACTCTATTCAAACACTTCATACAAACTCTATAGAAGCGTCTCCAGGAAGTATTTCTCAAATTAGAGAAACAACTGCAGAACTCATAAAATTTGCCAAAGAAACTGAAACTCCTGTTTTACTAATTGGACATATAAACAAAGAGGGGCAAATTGCTGGTCCAAAAATTCTGGAACACATGGTTGATGTGGTTTTACAGTTTGAAGGCGATAGAAATCATACCTACAGAATTTTACGCTCTCAAAAAAACAGGTTTGGTTCTACGGCAGAATTAGGTATTTATGAAATGTTATCAGATGGATTGAGAGAAGTTTCTAATCCCTCTGAAATTCTAATTTCAAAAAAAGACGCCGATTTAAGCGGAACTGCAATTGCTTCAACTTTAGAAGGAATTCGCCCTTTAATGATTGAAATTCAGGCCTTGGTAAGTACAGCGGTTTACGGAACACCACAAAGAACCACAACGGGTTACAATCTAAAACGATTGCATATGGTCTTGGCTGTTTTAGAAAAAAGAGCCGGATTTAAACTGGCTGCAAAAGATGTTTTTTTAAATATTACCGGTGGAATAAGTATCGATGATCCAGCGATTGATTTAGCAGTTGTTGCCTCCATTTTGTCATCAAACCAAGATATTGCAATTTCTCCCAATGTATGCTTTGCTGCGGAAATTGGATTAGCAGGAGAAATCAGACCAGTTTCAAAAATAGACCAACGAATTTCTGAAGCAAAAAAATTAGGCTACAAAACTTTTGTTGCTTCTAAGTACAATAAAATAACCATCAAAGACAAGGACATTAAACTGATTCTTGTTGGAAAAATAGAAGAGGTGTTTGCAACACTTTTTGCTTAAACTTCGACAAGCTTAGCTTAATAAAAAAACCGAGCATAAAGCTCGGTTCGTATTTGTTTTATAAAAAAGGGATCTTACTTTTTATTTGCTTCTTTAATGTACTTTTCTAAAGCCATTGTCATAGAAGGAGTTTCTGGCGAAGGTGCAGTAATATTGCACTTTAAGCCTGCTTCTGTCGCGGCATTGACTGTTGAGTTTCCAAAAACAGCAATTCTAGTATTGTTTTGTTTAAAGTCTGGAAAGTTCTCAAATAATGATTCGATTCCTGAGGGACTAAAAAACACTAATATATCGTAAAAAACATCTTCTAAATCTGACAAATCACTAATCACAGTTTTGTATAAAATGGCTCTTGTCCAGTTTACTCCCAAAGCATCTAATTCTTCTGGAATTAACGGCTTTAATTTATCAGAAGATGGTAATAAAAACTTTTCGTCTTTATGCTTCTTAATTAACTTTCCTAATTCTGGGAATGTTCTGTTACCAACATAAATTTTACGCTTTCTATACACAACATATTTCTGTAAATAATACGCAACTGCTTCAGATTGACAAAAATATTTCATCGCATCTGGCACTTTAAAACGCATTTCTTCAGCTATTCTAAAAAAATGATCTACAGCATTTCTGCTTGTTAGCACAATAGCCGTAAATTTCGATAAATCAATTTTTTGACTTCTTACTTCTTTAGAAGCAACACCCTCAACATGGATAAAAGATCTAAAATCTATTTTGACCTTTTGTTTGTCAGACAATTCAGAATACGGGGACGTTTCCGTTTTAGGTTCTGGTTGCGATACTAAGATTGTTTTCACTTTCATAATCTGCTTCTTTCCTATTTAAAATAACAATTTAAACAAAACGAATAGCGGCGCTATTTCGAAGGCGCAAATGTACAAAATAAAATAAAACAACTCTTTAATAATCAGGTTTTTGTTATTACCTAAAATCAAGAGGAATCTCATAGAAAAAAGGATTATAAAGCCTGACATTAAAAAGGATTTTTCTTGAAAGCTATAAAAATAAAGTAGATTTAAAATTAACAACCCAATGCTTACCGTATATAAATAGCTTCTTTTCGATAAAAAAAAGTGTAACAGTAGCTCTTTTACTTCAAAGAGTGTCATCAATAATGATTCTATGATAAATCTTAAAATCATATATATAAATACTATTAATGAAAGCCTTAAGTATTCTGAAAAAAGAAAAGTATTATTATTTTGAAGATTATTTATGATAAAATAAATAGACATGGATAGCATCAAAAAAGAAAAAAAAGTAAACACAGAATGGAAGAAAGAAATCATCGGCTGTTTTTCTTCTGATTCTATTTCAATAAAGCCTTTATTAAAAAAAGAGGTTGCATACCCTTTTAATTTATCAGCACTAAAGAGTTTTAATAAAAACAATAAAACAAGCGAAGACACAAAAATTAATACAATCCAATTATTTGATAAAACACCTCGTTGAAGAGCCTCCATTACTTCAATTTTGAAATTAAGATTAACACAAAATTAGCAATAAAAAAATGTATATTTGTCCACATTCTATCACCTTTTTATGTCTGATACTTTAGTTATTATTCCAACTTATAACGAAAAAGAAAACATCGAAGCTATCATAGAAACTGTTTTTAAACAAAAAAAGAGGTTTCACGTTTTAGTGGTCGATGACAATTCTCCTGACGGAACTGCAAATATCGTTGAAGATTTAATGACTCGCTATCCTAAAAGCCTTTTTATTGAAAAAAGAAAAGGAAAAAATGGTTTAGGAACAGCATACATTCATGGTTTTAAGTGGGCTATTGATAAAAAATACGATTACATTATTGAAATGGATGCGGATTTTTCTCATAATCCAAAAGATTTAGTTCGACTTTACAATGCTTGTGAAAAAGATGGAGCAGATGTTTCAGTCGGTTCTAGATACTCTCAAGGAGTAAACGTAGTAAATTGGCCTATGAAACGTGTTTTATTATCCTATTTTGCTTCTAAATATGTTCGTTTTATAACAGGAATTCCTGTACATGATACTACTGCTGGATTTGTTTGTTACAAGAGAAATGTATTAGAGACTATAAGACTTGACAAAATTAGATTTGTTGGATATGCTTTTCAAATTGAAATGAAGTTCAAAACTTGGAAACTAGGGTTTAACATAAAAGAAGTTTCAGTAGTATTTACTGACAGAACTTTAGGAGAATCAAAAATGAGTGGTGGAATCGTATATGAAGCACTTTTTGGTGTAATAAAAATGAGGTTTAAAGGACTACGATGAATTCATACTTAATAAAAAATGCTAAAATCGTTAATGAAGGAATAACATTTCTTGGCGATTTACTTATAAAAAACGGATTGATTTCAAAAATTGATAAATCAATTAGTGATAACACAGTTCCTACTATTGATGCTGAAGGAAAATATTTAATTCCTGGCTTCATAGATGATCAGGTACATTTTAGGGAGCCTGGGTTAACTCACAAAGCCAATATTGCTACCGAAAGCAAAGCTGCCGTTGCTGGTGGAATTACCACTTTTATAGAGCAACCAAATACGGTTCCGCAAGCTACAACTCAAAAATTGTTGCAAGACAAGTTTGATATCGCTGAAAAAAGTTCCTATACAAACTATTCTTTTATGTTTGGAGGAACCAATGACAACCTAGAGGAATTATTGAAAACTAATCCTAAAAATGTAGCAGGAATTAAATTGTTCTTAGGTTCTTCAACAGGAGATATGTTGGTTGACAACCCTGAAGTATTGGAAAAAATCTTTTCATCTACAAAACTAATTATCTCTGTTCATTGTGAAGATGAAGCTACCATTAGAAAAAACACAGCTCATTATAAAGAAATTTATGGTGAAAACATTCCTATAGAACTACATCCAATCATTAGAAGTGAAGAAGCTTGTTATTTATCTTCATCTAAGGCTATTGAGTTGGCTAAGAAAACGGGTGCTAGATTGCATGTTTTTCATGTTTCAACAGCTAAAGAAACCGAATTATTTAGAAATGATATTCCTTTAGAAGAAAAACAAATTACGGCTGAAGTATGTGTTCATCATCTTTGGTTTTCTGATAAAGACTACAAAGAAAAAGGAACTTATATTAAATGGAATCCAGCTGTAAAAACAGCTGCTGATAGAGATGGTTTGTGGAAAGCTCTATTGGATGATAGAATAGACATTATTGCTACAGACCATGCACCTCACACTATAGAAGAAAAATCAAACTCTTATCTAAAAGCTCCGAGTGGTGGGCCTTTAGTGCAGCATGCTTTACTTGCATTACTTGAAAAAGTAAAAGAAAACGTTTTACCAATTGAAAAATTAATTGAAAAAGCTTGTCATAATCCGGCAAAAATATTTCAAATAGAAAAAAGAGGATTTATCAGAGAAGGTTTTTATGCCGATTTGGTTTTAGTTGATACAAATTTACCTCAAACCGTTCATAAAGAAAATATATTATACAAATGTGGTTGGTCTCCTTTTGAGGGATCTACATTCTCTTCAAGTATTGTAAAAACTTTTGTAAATGGTGTTTTAATGTATGATAATGGTGTTTTTGATGAGGTTACAAAAGGACAACGAATCACTTTTAACAGATCATGAAAAACTCAGTAATTCTTTTTGTGTTAATTTCTTTATTATGTTCTTGTACAAGCAACACGGTTTATGAGAAACCAAAAGATTTAATTCCTAAAGATTCTATGATCTTACTATTAAAAGATCTTTATATCGCTTCTTCAGCTAGAAGTATTAAAAATAAAAAGTTACAAAGAAAGATTACTTATATCCCATTGGTCTATGATACCTATAAAATAGATAGTTTACGCTTTCACAGGAGTAATGTATATTATACCTCTAAGGTTGACGATTATCAGCCTATATTAGAAGAAGTAATGGTGTTGTTAGAGAAAGAACAAGCAGCATTTGCAAAAATTAAAAAGGTCAAAGATTCTATTAGAAAAGATTCCTTAGAAAGTATAAGAGGAAAAATTATAGAGAGAAGCAAAGTAAAAATTATTAAAAGTAAGAAAACTAAATTTTCAATTGATGACACACAAAAAGCATCTAAAAAATCAAATTAAATAGTTTTTACATACTTTTTTAATTACATCATTCATCTTCTCAAAGTCAATCTCTAATTCTTGTTGAATCTTTTTCGAAGAATAATAGGATTTAGAATTCAATGATTTTGCTGAATATTTACTCATTCTAACTTTCCTTGAAGTTATTTTTGACATCAGCCATTCCCAACGCCAAAATAAATTTGCTTGCCATGATTTAACAAGTTTTGAAGGTCTTTTAGTATCAAAAGAATCTGCGATAGAAAACAAGATTTCTTTAAAGCTTTTATTTTCAGATACTAAGATGAAACGTTCACTTTTAATGTCGCTTTCCATTAATTTTATCATCGATTTAACAACATCTTTAACCCCTATAAAACCTGTTACACCATCTGTATAATATTGAAACCCTTTATCAATTTGGGAAAATAATTTCCCTGATCCTGATTCCCAAAAACCACTTCCTAAAATAACTCCAGGGTTTACTACAACAACATCAACTCCTTCCTGGCTTGCACGCCAAACTTCCATCTCAGCGCCATATTTAGTTATTGCGTAACCATTGTTTTTTTCATTACCAACCCATTCATTTTCTTCAGTTGTAAACTCTTTTTTTGGATCCTCTCCAATAGCGGCAATAGAGCTAACAAAACATAATTTTTCAACTCCTGCATCTATCGATAAATTAACCACAATCGCAGTTCCATGAATATTGACCTTTCTCATTTCAATATAATCAGAAGGATCGAAAGAAATTAACGCAGCACAATGATAAACTTGTTTAACTCCTTCAAAAGCTGGTATCATTGAGGGAACATCTGTAATATCAGCCTGAATCCACTCTATTTTAGAAAATAAATCTTCTGAACTATCTGAATAATAAGAGAATACTTGTTTCGTTTTTTCTAGAGTTTCAACAGTTCTGAAAATCGCTCTTATTATGTCATTTTTTCGAGCTAAATGAACCAATAAGTGTGATCCTACTAAACCTGTTCCGCCTGTAACTAAAATCATACTACGAATTTAGTTTATTTACGTCAGAAATGTATCTTTGCTCTTTATAAAATAAGAAGATGACAAATTTTGTTGAGGAGTTACGTTGGCGAGGATTATTACATGATATCATGCCAGATACTGAAGAGTATTTATTAAAAAATAAAACTGCTGGTTATATCGGATTTGACCCAACAGCAGATTCTTTACATATTGGTAGTTTAGTTCAAATTTTGATTTTAAAACATTTTCAAAATGCCGGACATAAACCAATTGCTTTAGTTGGTGGTGCAACAGGAATGGTGGGTGATCCTTCTGGAAAATCTGCCGAAAGAAACTTATTAGATGAAGCTACTTTACTAAAAAATGTGAATGGTGTAAAAGCACAATTAGCACGATTTTTAGACTTTGATAGTGCTGCTGAAAACCCTGCTGAATTGGTGAATAATTTTGATTGGATGAAAGATATTTCATTGATCGATTTTGTAAGAGATACAGGAAAACACATCACGGTAAATTACATGATGGCTAAAGATTCTGTGAAGAAACGTTTGGGTTCTGAATCCAAAGAAGGAATGAGTTTTACAGAATTTACCTATCAATTGTTTCAAGGATATGATTTCTATCATTTGTACAAAGAAATGGATTGTAAATTGCAAATGGGAGGTTCTGATCAATGGGGGAATATTACAACCGGAACAGAATTAATCCGAAGAAAAGCACAAGGTAAGGCTTATGCAATTACGGTTCCTTTAGTTACCAAAGCAGACGGAACAAAGTTTGGAAAAACAGAAGGTGGTAATGTTTGGTTAGACGCCAACAGAACATCTCCTTATAAATTCTATCAATATTGGTTAAATTCTTCCGATGAAGATGCTGAAAAATATATTAAAATCTTTACTTTTTTAGACAAAGAAACCATTGAAGCGTTGATCGCAGAACATAAAAAAGCGCCACACATGCGTTTACTTCAAAAGAAACTTGGAGAAGAAGTAACCGTAATGACGCATGGACAAGAAGCTTTTGAAAATGCCATCAAAGCATCCAATATTCTCTTCGGAAAATCTACTGGGGAAGATTTAAAATCCTTAGATGAACAAACTTTTTTAGATGTTTTTGACGGAGTTCCACAAGCTTCTGTTTCTAAAGATGACATTAAAGAAGGTCTAGATATGATTGGAGCTTTAGCGGCAAAAACTGGGTTTTTAAATTCTAATGGTGAGGCAAGAAGAGCCTTAAAAGAAAATGCAATTTCAGTGAATAAAGAAAAAGTAAAAGAAGATTTTACCATCTCTAATACAGATTTGATTGCTGATAAATACGTGCTGCTTCAACGAGGTAAAAAGAATTATTATTTGTTAAAAATAGATTAATAAAAACCAGCCTAGCGCTGGTTTTTTTAATTAACAAAACAAAGTAAAAAGTTTGGTCTCTTTTACAGATAAACAACATGCTTTACAAAGAGTTATTAATAAATGTATATTTTACGTATATTTATATTTTTAAACAAATCAACATGTTAAAAACTCTTGAAAAATTTTATTCCTATAAAATATATTTAATTCTTGCTATTCTTATAGCATCGTGTGGTGATAACAAAACTCCAGAAAACCCTAATGTGGTAGTTGATCCGATTGATGATGAAATTTCTTTTTTTTATGGAGCCGATTTATCTTATGTTAATGAAATGGAAGATTGTGGTGCGATTTATAAAGATGAAAACAATCAGCCTAAAGACTCTTATCAGATTTTTAAAGATGCGGGAGCGAACCTTGTAAGGGTTCGGTTATGGCACAATCCTACTTGGACAAATTATTCAAATTTTACAGATGTAAAAAAAACAATTCGAAGAGCAAAAGAGCAAGGAATGAAAGTCTTACTTGATTTTCACTATTCTGATACTTGGACTGATCCGTCAAAACAAGAGATTCCTGCTGCTTGGCTTCCTCAATTGAATAATACGGAAGCCTTAGGGAACCTACTTTACAACTATACACATACAACTTTAACAGAACTTGTTAATGCTAATCTTCAGCCAGATATTGTGCAAGTGGGTAATGAAATTAATGGAATGATTTTACAGCAAGGTGATTTACAATGGCCAATTAATTGGACTAGAAACTCGTCATTGATCAATAAAGGAATCAAAGCGGTGAGAGATGTTGCTAGTCAGACAAACAATACTATTGAAGTAATGCTACATATTGCGCAACCTGAAAATGGTTTGTGGTGGTTTGAACAAGCTACCGCTAATGGAGTGACAGATTACGACTGGATTGGCCTTTCCTATTATCCTATTTGGTCTGAGTACACATTAGACAATGTAAGAACCCCATTAAATACACTCATACAAACCTACAATAAAAGACTAATGGTGGTAGAAACTGCCTATCCTTATACATTACAAAATCTTGATCCGGCTAATAACATCCTCGGACAAAGTGCTTTAATTAATGGCTATCCCGCAACACAACTAGGACAATTCAATTATCTGAAAAAACTGAAAGAAGAAATAGAAAATGCTGGTGGAGAAGGGTTAATTTACTGGGAACCTGCATGGGTTTCTACAAATTGTAATACCCTTTGGGGACAAGGGTCACACTGGGATAATGCTACCTTATTTGATGAAAACAACAAACCTACACTGGGTATGAATTTTTATAATGCTTCAAGAAATGACTAAAAAACACATACTATTTTTCACCGCTTTTCTACTCCTGATGAGTTTTAATGGATACAGCCAGACAAGAGAATACCGAACCTTAACAGAAGGTTGGAAATTTGTAAAACTAGATGTTTCTGATGCAGAAAAAGTGGCATTTGATGATACTTCTTGGAAAAATGTTAGCATACCGCATGATTGGGCAATAACGGGTCCGTTTATAAAAAATGGTAATGGAGATACTGGAAAATTACCTTGGAAAGGTGAAGGCTGGTATCGAAAAAAAATCACAGTTGAAAAAAAGCAAGAAGGAAAAAGACTTTACCTCATTTTCGATGGAATTATGGCTTTTCCAAAAATTTATATCAACGGAAAACTTGCTGGAAGTTGGGATTATGGTTACAACTCTTTCTATCTAGACATTACAGATTATGTTAACTATGGAGAAGAAAACCTTCTAGCTATTCATGCTAACACAAAGAAGCACGACAGTCGTTGGTATCCTGGTGGAGGAATTTATCGAAAAGTTCAACTGTTATTTACAAATCAAACACATGTTGGTATTTGGGGAAATTACATCATCACCCCCACTATTAAAAATAACTTTGCTGAAGTCCGAGTGAACTCATCGATTACAAATTCAAGTTCTGAAAAAAAAGAAATCAAGGTTGTTCATTCTGTCATTAACAAAGAAGGAATGATCCTTTCAACCAAAGAACAAGCACATAAAATTCTTGCCAACAAAACGGCTGATTTTGAAACCACGCAAACTATCTCGCAACCCGTTCTTTGGGATGTTAACAATCCTTATCTATATACTATTAAGACAACGGTTTTTGAAAATTCTAAACTTGTGGATGAAACTGAAGAATCATTCGGATTTAGAACCATCAAATTTACAGCAGATGACGGTTTTCACCTTAACGGAAGAAGAGTTCAATTAAAAGGTGTAAACCTTCATAGCGATCATGGCCCTTTGGGAGTTGCTTTCAATTATAGAGCAATGGAGCGTCAATTAGAAATTATGAAGTCAATGGGCGTTAATGCCATTAGAAACAGTCATAATGTTGCCGCGCCAGAACTTCTAGAGCTCTGCGACAAAATGGGATTGTTGTTTTTTAACGAAATCTTTGACAAATACGATCACAAAGCAGGAATTACCGAAGAAACTAACTTTGACGAATTTGCACATCGAAATATTAAAAACTTTGTAACACGTGATCGAAATCATCCCTCTGTATTTCTGTGGAGTGTTGGGAATGAAATAGGGGATGTTCAATGGAACATCAACAACGGCTTTAAACGATTGCACACTATGGTAAACTATGTAAAAAAATACGATCCTACACGACCAACAACATTGGTTTGTGATAATATGGAAAGTGCCAAACTTCGCCATTTTGATTATTATGATGTACATAGCTGGAACTACGGAAGAAGATATCGATTGGCAAGAAAACTAGAACCCAATAAATCTGTGGTGATTAGTGAATCTGCCTCTACATTAAGCACCAGAGGTTTTTATGAGTTTCCGCTTCCGAAAGAAAAAATAGATTTTACCAAATCGCTTCAAGTGAGCTCGTACGATTTGAATGCGCCTTGGTGGGCAGAAATTGCTGATGACGATTTTATGTGGCAACAACAAGAATCGTATATCGCTGGAGAATTTGTATGGACTGGTTTTGACTACCTTGGAGAGCCTACGCCATATAATAATAAAACCGTAAAAGAAATGGGGTTTGATGATGAACAAGCTTCTAGAAGTTCTTATTTTGGGATTGTGGATTTAGTAGGAATTCCGAAAGACCGGTACTATTTGTATAAAAGTTATTGGAAGCCTGAAGAAAATACAACTCATATTTTACCACATTGGAATTGGAAAGGAAAAGAAGGTGACACCATACCCGTATTTGGCTATACAAATGGGGATTGCGGTGAGCTTTTTGTTAATGGGAAATCTCAAGGCCGTCAATGTAAAAAACCGCTTTCTGAAAAATCTGTAGAGCGTTTTCGTTTGATGTGGAATAATGTCATTTATCAACCAGGTGAAATAAAATTTATTGCCTATAAGAACAATCAAAAAATCGGCGAGGTTATTAAAAAAACAACAGGAACTCCATATCAATTAAAAATTACTCCAGATAAAACAATACTTAAAGCCAATGGAGAAGATCTATCATACTTATTAGTTGAAGCTATCGATACAGAAGGTAACCCTCATCCTTTAGCAAACAATACGATAAAAATTGATTTGCAAGGGAATGCAACAATTGCAGGAGTTGGAAATGGAAACCCTCAATCTTTTGAACCCTTTCAATCAAATACCATTAAGCTATTTAATGGAAAAGCGATGATAATTATAAAAAGTAAAAACAAACCTGATACAATTAAAATAAAAGCCTCTTCAAAAAAATTAAAACAAACCTCAGTTACACTGACTGTTTTATAATACAAAATTAGCACAGTGGAATATATTCCGCTGTGCTAATTCTATCTTTTAAGAATATTAGTGTTTATTTATTTGTAATCTTTGTCCAATTTTTATCGGCCTTATCTTTTAATTCTTTTGCTCCTTCTTTAGTCCAAAGCGTCAATGTATTTGTGTTTCCTTTGTTATAAAATAAATACAATTTTCCATCTCTAATTTCAAAGGTTTCTGGGTTTACAGGAACTTTGCTTCCTTTAGCGCCCATCGCGTAGGCACAAAAACCACCATACTGTGGAACATATTTCGTTGGATTTGCTTTAAAAGTATTTAAGTTTTCTTGAGATGAAAAATAGAATTGTACCCCGTCATATTCTAAAGCAATTTCTTTAGTTCCTTGTTTCGGCTCGTTATTAAAGTAGGCAACAACATCATACCCTTTAGCAACTGCTCCTTTTTTGGTGTAATAACTTTTTTGAGCAACTAATGATGTTGAAAAAGCAACGAATAAGAATAAAATGATTTTTTTCATGATTGATTGTGTTTTATTTGAACACAATTGTAGTCGAGGTTTTTTTGATTTAATTACAAAAAGCAGGCTAAATGCCTGCTTTTATATTTTTTAAATACTTCTATTTTTTCCTATTTATCAGCTCTTATGTGGCTTGTTGGGTCTATTTGTGCTCCTTTTGGTTTAATTAATTTAGACTTATCAAAAGGTTTGGTAATACTATAATTAAATATTGCATGATCCCCAAAAACTTGCGTTTGATCTAAATTAGAGGTTCTTAATACGGTTGGATAAATCAAGTCTCCTACTTTGGTAAAACCATTGTGAACTCTAAACATCGGTCCAAAAACATTTTGCCCTTTTGGAAACTTAAAAAGATCTAACATATATCCATAACTGATGGTATATTCATAGCCCATTAACAGGAAGTTTTTACTGTCAATATATAATTTGTAGGTATCTTCTTTTGTTTTTCCTACTGCTGGCTTTTCTGAAAAACTCATATCAATTACATAAACTTCGTTTTGAAATGCTTTGTGTTTTTTCTTTGTTGCTTTTCCTAAAACCACATTATCATCTTGTGTTAACCAAGGAAGATTTAAAAAGTAATAAAAGAATAAAGCTTCAAACTTTGGCGGGTTTCCTACTTTCCATTGATTCCCCCATGCCTGCTTACCATCATAAGCCATAGTAGAACCATGAATTGGCCAGTTTTGATAAACATTTCTAGTTTTACTATCTACAGTCACTTGGTTAATCCAAAAAGGTAATTTTCCTAAAGAATTACTATACATAATATTGTCAAAGCTAAATGTCTTTACTTTTTTCCATGCATCATAGCCTCCATGTGCATCGATCATTTTTTGAACAACTTGTTCTGTTTCAAGAGGATTTTCTTTTCTTTCTTGAGCTGTCATTAATGATATAAATAACAGACTAATACTAAGGTTAATTATTGTTTTCATTTGATTGATTTTTGATGATTACACTACGAAAGTATTGGCTTTAAAAGCCGTTTCCTAAAAGATTGATGTAAGTGACAATTAAAGATTTGAGTGACAATAGGAAGAGTATCACATCTTCTAAATAATACTTACATTGCAACCATGAAACTGTTATTAAGACATTCTATCGGAATTTCTAAAAAGTATGTTTACTTAATAAGTATCCTTTTTAGTTTGGTTGTAATGCTGCAAACCACCATTTCTGAATCGAAAGAATCTTTCAATATTTCTATAAAATTTATTGTGTTTTTTACCACTAATTATTTCTTTTGGGCGGTATTAATTGAATCTGTTTATGGAGCTGTTAAACCTCTTCAAATTGGTTCGGGTTTTACAAGGAAAATGATTTTTACAGCTTTTCTAAACCTGCTATTAATTTGTACACTGCATTTAATTATTAGTAATGTCGTTTATGGAATCTATTTGATTTTTATTGCTAATCAGTCTTTTTGGGGGTTTCTTACAGATCTTCAAATCGCGATTCCTAGTGCTTATATCAGTAGGGTTTTTGATTTCCTAATTATAGGCGCTTTATTAAAAGTGATGGAAACTTACAGGTCCTATCAACAAAAACAGTTAAAAGTATTAGAGTTAGAAAACCAACTACATCTTTCCCAACTTGCAACTTTACGTTCACAATTAGATCCTCACTTTTTATTTAACACACTACATACTTTAAATTCATTAATTGGTTTTGATGACAAAAAAGCTCGTTCAATAGTCATTAAAATGACACACTTATTAAGAAAAATGTTGAATGAAAAAAACCGACATATTATTACATTAGAAGAAGAAATAGAATATTTTAAAAATTATCTAGCAATAGAACAAGAACGTTTTAATGATCGTCTATTAGTAATATACAATCTAGAGGAAACAACAAAATCGCTTGAAGTTCCTGCGCTGGTTTTACAACCTTTAATAGAAAATGCTTTTAAACATGGTATCGCTTTAATTGAAGGTAAATGTGAAATACATTTAATAACAAAACTAGATGGAAATAAGCTTTCTATTTCGTTGAGTAATACAAAACCAACTCAAGGAAAAATTTCAACTATTGCCTCAACTAAAGTGGGTTTAAAAAACCTTGAAAGCAGATTATCTCAATTATTTCCTGATAATTTTGAGATTTGTATAGATGATACTGAGAAGCTTTATACCATAACTATTATTTTAATATTCGATAGAATTCCATGATAACTGCCTTAATTGTAGACGACGAACCGCACGCAAGACGTTACTTAAAAGAGCTTTTAAAAAGCGAGTCTGAAGTAATGGTTATTGGTGAGTGCAAAAACGGACAAGAAGCTTTAAATTTCATCAAAAACAAAGTTCCAAATATTGTTTTTCTGGATGTTCAAATGCCCGGAATGACAGGAATTGAAGTCGCTTCAAAAATTAAAAACACAGAAGCTTTTGTCGTATTTACAACTGCTTATGATCAATATGCATTAAAAGCTTTTGAAGTAAATGCTTTGGATTATTTACTAAAACCTTTTGAAGAAAAACGATTTCAAGAAGTGCTGCAAAAAGCGATGCTTACAATTAGCAGAACGAAACAAGCTTTATTCAGTGATAAGTTTGTGCAGCTTTACAAAGACTATAACCAATCTTTATCTCCTCATATTACATCCTTTCAAATTAAAGATAAAGGAATTGTAAAAGAATATAAAACTTCTGATGTGTTTTGTATTGAAGCTAGCTCGGTATATGCAATGCTTCACCTCAAAGAAGGTACTGCTTTGTATAGAACTGCCTTAAATTTATTAGAAGAACAATTGCCTACAAATTTCATCCGTGTTCACAGAACCTTTATAGTTAATATCGATTATATTGAATCGTTTAAATACCTCAACAACAGTACATATTCTTTCACTCTAAAAAATGGTCTTGTTATAATTTCTAGTCGTAGTTATAAAGATGCTATTGCTAGAATTTTATCTAGTTAGTTGATTTAGATAACCATTAGATTACAGCCACGAATATCAGAATGATCAAACCTCCCTAAAACTTCAAAGTTTCCATTTGGATTTACTTTTCCTAAATCTTGTGTAGCTATAAAAGAACAGGAATTGTAATTTGCTAGGTCGATTACATTTAAACCTCCTGTTTTAGAATTTTCTAAAATAGTCAACGCATCTTCTGTATCTCTTGTGAGAATTTTCATCCAAGGTGGACAATCGAAGATTCCGTTTCCTTTAGAATATCCTTGACTTAATAATTCTGTCATTCCGTATTCTGAGTGAATTTCAGCAACTCCAAATCCTTCACAAAGTATTTCATGCAACTGATCTCTAATGAGTTCTTTGCGCCTTCCTTTCATGCCGCCGGTTTCCATTATAATGGTGTTGTTTAATTGAAACTTCTGTTGTTCAATTAAATCTAACAAAGCATAAGTGACTCCAATTAGTAATGTTTTTCTGTTGTTTTTATTTAAATGTGTAAGTTCGCTTGACAACTTACGTAAATCATTTAAGTAAAATCCACTTGCTGATTTTTTTGATTTTTTAATCAAATCATCAACCATATATATCAAAGAAGAGCCATCTCTTTCTAAATAATTTGGCAACAAGGCCAAGATTGTATAGTCTTCAATATTTCCATAGAAATATTCAAATCCTTTGAGGTAACTTTTTTCATACCAACTGATATCTGTAACTAAATGTTTGCTGGTAACACTTCCTGTTGTCCCAGAACTTGTAAATATTTCTTGAACTGATTCTTTAGAAGATAAAATTTGATGAGATTTAAAAAACTGTATGGGTAAAAAAGGAATTTCTTTTAATTCTTTTACATCACTTGGGTGGATGAATAGTAAATCACAAAAAGAACGATACACGGTATTATTTTCAAATTGATGTTTAAAAACCTTTAAAGCACAGGTCTTAAAATCATCCTCATTTTGTATGTTGAAAATCTGCTCTTGCATCTCTTACAAATGTACTATCATTTTTCTCTTTTTGTGTGAGATTATTGTACTTTTAACCCCACAAATCAATTTATCCTGAATTTAATTTAGGAACTAAAAAACAAACAACCATGACCGATTTCGGAATTCAAGAAGCTTTAAAATCATTAGGGCTAAAAGACATTAATGAAGGGACATCTACAGGTTCTCATAATTTTTCTAACGGAGAAATCATTGAAAGTTATTCTCCTGTTGATGGAAAATTAATTGGAAAAGTAAAAAGCACAACAAAAGAAGATTACGAAAAAGTGATGAGCGCTGCTATGGAAGCTTTTCTGTTTTTCAGAAATATGCCAGCCCCTCAAAGAGGAGAAATTGTTCGTCAATTTGGAAATAAATTAAGAGACTTAAAAGAGCCTCTTGGGAAGTTAGTTTCTTATGAAATGGGTAAATCTTTACAAGAAGGTTATGGAGAAGTCCAAGAAATGATTGATATCTGTGATTTTGCAGTTGGGTTGTCTAGACAATTAAATGGACAAACCATTCCTTCTGAACGTCCTGGTCATGTAATGAGAGAACAATGGCACCCAATTGGTGTCGTTGGGATTATTTCAGCATTCAATTTTCCAGTAGCTGTTTGGGCTTGGAATACTGCTTTGGCTTGGATTTGTGGAGATGTATGTGTTTGGAAAGGATCAGAAAAAGCACCATTATGTAGTGTTGCTTGTCAGAATATTATTGCTGGGGTTTTAAAAGAAAATAATTTACCTGAAGGGATTTCTTGTATTATCAACGGAGATTACAAAGTTGGTGAAATGATGACTACAGATACTAGAATTCCATTAGTTTCTGCTACTGGATCTACTAGAATGGGGAGAATTGTTGGCGCTACAGTTGCACAACGTTTCGGGAAATCTTTATTAGAATTAGGGGGTAACAATGCTATTATTATTACTCCAACTGCCGATTTAAAAGTGGTAGTACCAGGTGCTGTTTTTGGTGCTGTAGGAACTTGCGGACAACGTTGTACGTCTACTAGACGATTGATTATTCATGAAGCTGTTTACGATAAAGTAAGAGATGCTATTGTTGGGGCGTATGGTCAATTAACCATCGGGAATCCTTTGGATGAAAGGAATCATATCGGTCCATTAATTGATCATGACGCTGTTAACACTTATTTAGCTGCCATAGAAAAAGCGAAAGCTGAAGGAGGAAATGTGTTAGTTGATGGTGGTGTTTTACAAGGTGAAGGGTATGAAAGTGGTTGTTATGTAAAGCCAGCTATTATTGAAGCTGAAAATCATTTTGAAATTGTACAACACGAAACTTTTGCTCCTATCTTATACCTGTCTCTTATACACATCTGACGCTGCCGACGATCTACTATGTGTAGATCTCGG
>CAJXRR010000029.1 GCA_913060575.1 uncultured Flavobacterium sp. | reverse complement strand
GGTCTCGTGGGCTCGGAGATGTGTATAAGAGACAGGAATCTAATTTATACGTTGTTAATAAAGAGCTAATATCATTATGTCTATTTGCGGATTCTAATGAAATATCAAACAAATTAAACTTGTTTAATACTTTGTTAAAATATAGTTGATAGGTAATCTTATTATTTTTCCATATCATAGAATATTTATCTCCTTGATTTTGAAAGATTGTTTTTGGTATTGTATCAGAAATAATTGATCCTCTCCAAGTTTTTGGGATTTTCAAATCTAATGCTTTTAATATCGTTGGTGCGATATCTAATTGACTAGTGACGGCATTCGAATCAAAAAGATCATCTGTATTAATTATAAGAGGAATTTTAATAGATTCATAGTTTACGTCTTTACTATGAAAATACACTTGATTTTCACCCAAAGATTGACCATGATCGGATGTAATCACAAATACATAATCTTCTAAATATCCTTTTCTTTTGAGAATGTTATATAATTTTCGGACATAATCATCTAATTGAATCATACGGTTTTTGTAATCATTAGTTAGTGATTCTGAATCATATTTACTAGAACCTAAATTGATATTTCCGGTATCAAATCTTTTATATTTTTTATCTGTAACACTAATTTGATGAACAGACATCATATGAAAGTAAAAAAAGGTTGGAGTTTCGTTAAATGAATTTATCTTATCTAATAAAGACAAAATATTTTTTTTATCATCATTTAAATTATCACTTCTCCCAAATTTGAAATTTTCATATCCATCAGAATAAAAGTCAACACTCTTTGTTTTTATATGACCTTTTAAATCCCAAAAATTGGTCATATCACCACTGAGGATAAAATTGACATCGTACCCCTTTTTTTTCAGTAAATCATGTATGAAAAAATTGTTTTCATATAGTTGTATTGAGGACGATAAAATATTTGATATTCCATTAAAAGAGAATGCCGAATTAGAATACATATTTTTATGACTAATGAAACTTTCAGAAGATATAAGAGAATCTATAAAAGGTGTCAGTTTTTCTTGTGATTGAAAAAAATCGGGTCTTAAAGCGTCACAAATTATTAGAATAACATTCTTTTTGTTTCCTTCTGAGCTAAAATAATTATCAAATTCAATACTATTTTCAATCCCTTTTTCTTTTTGTCTTTTAAATGCCTCATCAAAATAAATTAAGGATAAATAAGGTTCGTTTATCTTATGATCATTGAATTTATTAATAAAATAAGTTTTTTTGAAAATTAAAAAAATGATAGTAATAATTGATAAGGCAATCAAAACTCTTTTATATCTGAATAGTTTTATATTCGTTAAAAGGTCGTTTGACACACTCTTATAGACTTTATTCCAAACATAAAAAATTACACCTAGAATTAATATGTATGCTATTAACAGAATGATTAAATTCTGATAAGAAATTAATTTTGTCAGTAAACTAAAGTTTTCAAAATAAGGGTAAATCATTTTAAGTGTCATTGGAACACCTAAGTTCTCTTTTCCAATTTCAAAAAGCACATACAATAGAAAAAGATAATTATAATAACAATACACTAAAATATACTGAAGTATTCTTTGTTTAGAAATAACAAGAAGAGTCCATGCAGCTAGGAAAAAACTAAAAAATAAAAGGGCATAACAAATGTGAACTATTGTACTTCTAAATGTCAATGAACTTGACAAAAAGAGCAGCGTCCCAAGTAAAAAAAAGAAAATAATATGAAAAAGAAATACTTTTCTAAACATCAATTAAAATGGTACATCATCATCTTCAGTCCCAAAAGCATCTTTGGGTTCTATTCTCGTATCGGCAAATACATCATCTGGAAAATCAGTATTCATACTCGATTGGAATTCACTACTAAAACCTTCCTCTAAATCTGAGAATTTTGCTAAATGTCCTGTAAATTTTAACCGAATATTATCCAATCCACCATTTCTGTGTTTTGCAACGATAAATTCACCCTGACCTTCACATGGTGTATGATCATCATCATCCCATTCTGTCATTCCATAATATTCTGGACGGAAAATAAACGATACGATATCTGCATCTTGTTCAATCGCTCCAGATTCACGTAAATCAGAAAGTAATGGACGCTTGCTTCCACCTCTTGTTTCTACAGCTCTAGAAAGCTGAGAAAGTGCAATTACTGGAACTTCCAGCTCTTTTGCTAAGGCTTTTAAGTTTCTAGAAATCATAGAAATTTCTTGTTCACGATTTCCACCTCCTTTGTTATTTGTTCCGGCGGTCATTAATTGCAAATAATCAATGACAATAATTCTAACTCCGTGTTGTGATACTAAACGGCGTGCTTTTGCTCGTAAATCAAAGATGGATAAAGACGGTGTATCATCAATAAATATAGGTGCGTCAGATAATTTTTTAACTTTTACATTGAGTTGCTCCCATTCGTGTGGCTCTAGATTTCCTTTTCTAAGTTTTTCTGATGTTAATCCAGTTTCGGAAGAAATCATACGTGTAATTAGCTGAACCGATGACATCTCTAGTGAAAATACGGCGACAGCATGATTAAAATCGATCGCCATATTCTTTGCCATAGAAATTACAAAAGCTGTTTTTCCCATACCAGGACGTGCAGCAATAATAATTAAATCGGAAGGTTGCCAACCAGAAGTTAGTGCGTCTAGCTTAGTAAAACCAGTTGCTAAACCACTCATTCCTTCTTTGTTAGAGATTTCCTGAATTTTAGTTAAAGCCTGTTTTACAAGTTCGCTAGCACCTTCAGAACTCTTCTTTAAATTTCCTTGAGTAACCTCAAATAACTTTGCTTCGGCATTGTCTAATAAATCAAACACATCAGCAGTTTCATCATATGCATTTTCAATAATATCACTAGAAATACTGATTAATCTACGTTGAATATATTTTTGAAGGATAATTCTTGCATGGAATTCAATATGCGCAGAAGAGGCTACTTTTTGTGTCAATCTAATTAAATGGAAATCGCCACCAACTAAATCTAATTTGGCATTTTTTCTTAAAGCATTAGAAACGGTCAATAAATCAATCGGTTTGGATTCTTGAAATAAATCATAAATGACTCTATAAATCTCTTGATGTTTTATTTCGTAGAACGCATCTGGATGTAAAATATCAATAACATCGTCAATACCTTTTTTATCAATCATCATTGCTCCCAATACAGCTTCCTCTAAATCAACTGCTTGAGGTGGAATTTTCCCTTTCTCTAGGCTAATAATTCTTGCCTTATCTATCTTTTGACCAGTAAATGGTTGCGTTTTTTCCATGACAGCAAATGTATATTTTTACTTGCGATTGTAGTTTCTCTTCTTGGTTTTTATTTGTACACATATTTTGTTAACCAAATTGTTATTATCCTGTTAACAAAGTACAAAGTTGCAAAATTCTTATGTATTTTTACAAGATATGAAGTTACAAAAAAGAAATATTTATCTCACTATTTTTTTGGGAATTCAAATCCTTTTAATGCGATGGATTGAAGCGAATCCTTCATTTGTAGAAAACTATTATTCCAATGGTATCTACATATATATCAGCTCTTTATTAAGAATATTTTTAGGATGGATTCCTTTTTCTATTGGTGATCTTTTGATTTTATTTTTTGTTATGTATGCACTCAGATTCATATATAAACTATTTAAAAGTAGGTTTAAAAACTTTATTCCAAAACTTATAGGAGTAACCGCTTTTGTATCTGTTTTATATTTCTGTTTCTATTTATTCTGGGGATTAAACTACTACAGAGAACCTTTGTCTAAAAATTTAGGTTATGAAACAACAAAATACTCAAATGAGCAATTAATTAATCTTTCTAATCATTTAGTTTTAAAACTAAATGAAACTCATATCAAGATTACAAAATCTGATTCATTACTAGTTTTAAACCCATATTCTCAAATAGAAATGTACAATCTTGCAAGAAATGGATATGATAATTTAGCTGAAGATTTTCCACAATTTAAATATCAATACGGAACAGCTAAAAGCTCTTTAATGAGTTTAATACAATCTTATAATGGTACGTCTGGTTATTTAAATCCTTTAACAGGTGAAGCACAAGTAAATAGTAGAATTCCAAAAACGGGTTACCCTACTACAACCTGTCATGAAATGGCCCATCAAATTGGTTTTGCAGCAGAAAATGAAGCAAACTTTGTTGGTTTTCTTGCTTCATTATATAATGATGATATCTATTTTAAATATGCATCCTACAGAATGGCAACACGTTATGCGATTTTTGAATTGTATAAAAGAGACCCAGAAAAGTATTGGGAAGTATACAAAACAATTCATAGTGGTATTATCAAAGATTTTAGAGCTTCCTCTAACTTTTGGAAAGCCTATGAGAATCCTTTTGAACCCATTGTTAAAAAAGGGTATAATGCTTATCTAAAATCTAACAAACAACAACAAGGAGTTGACTCTTATAATTATGTAGTGGACTTACTAATCAATTACTATAAAGAAGAAATTTAACATTAGATACGGACATACATAAATCTTAAATATATGTTAAAGTCCCTTAAAAAAGTCTTAATACGTAGACTTCTCAATAAATTTATAGCAAACCAATAAATCATTATATGAGAAAACTATTCTTAGTACTCATGCTTTTGTCAGTTTCCTTACTACAAGCGCAAGATTACTTCCCAACTAACACAGGCGTAAAAACTACTAAAAACACGACTGTTGCATTCACCAATGCAAAAATATATGTCACCCCAACTAATATTATCAAAAAAGGAACTTTACTCGTTAAAGATGGTAAAATAGTAAGTGTTGGGAAATCAGTTTCAATTCCTAATGGAACAAAAACAGTAGATTTAGAAGGAAAAACAATTTATCCTTCTTTTATTGATCTTTACTCAGATTTTGGTGTAAAAAAGCCTAAAAGAGCTTCTAGGAATAATAGAAGACCCCAATATGATGCTGGAAGAACTGGTCATTATTGGAATGATCACATCCGTCCAGAAACAGATGCTTCTCTAAGTTTTGCTTTTGATAACAAAAAAGCGAAGGATTTAGTAAATGCAGGTTTTGGTGTTGTAAATACACATATGCAAGATGGAATTGTTCGAGGAAACGGATTGTTAGTTGCCTTAAATTCATCTTCTTCTGATGGATATAGAATATTAGATAAAAGATCAGCTCAATACTTATCATTCAATAAAAGTGTACTATCAAGACAAGTCTACCCTGATTCTAAGATGGGTTCAATGGCTTTGTTACGTCAAATGTATATGGATGCCGATTGGTATGCGGCAGGAAATGCAAACAACACGGATGCTTCTTTAGCTGCATTAAACAATAATAAAGGATTGATTCAGATTTTTGAAGCTGGAAGCCAGTTGGATGTTTTACGTGCTGATAAAGTTGGAGACGAATTCGGAATTCAGTATACAATTTTGGGTGGTGGAGATGAATTTGAAAAAATCAATGACATTAAAGAAACTGGAGCAAAAATGATTATTCCTATCAATTTTAGAAAAGCATATGATGTGAGCAATCCATTATTAGCAAGTTATATTTCTTTAAGCGATATGAGAAGATGGAACCAAGAACCGAGTAATTTATCAGTGTTATCTAAAAACGGAATCACGTTTGCATTGACTACACACGATTTAAAGTCTGTAGCATCTTTTCATAAAAATTTACAAAAAGCAATCAAATACGGATTTGATAAAACAAAAGCTTTAGAAGCTTTAACGACTACTCCTGCAAGTATGATTGGTAAATCAGACATCGGAAATTTAAATGCTGGCAGTCACGCAAATTTCATTATTACTAACGGAGACATATTTGATAAAGGAACTACTATTTATGAAAACTGGGTTCAAGGAGATCAACATGTTGTAAATGACATTAACGTTGAAGACATCACTGGAAACTATGCGTTTTCTATTGATGGAAAATCTTTTGATTTATCTGTTTCTGGAAAAGGAGCAAAACAAAGCGGAAGTTTAAAGTCAGGAGATGACAAAGTAAAGTCGAAATTCTCTTTTTCTGCAGGTTGGGTTCAATTAACAATTAATGACGGAGGAAACTTCTCTAGAATTGTTGCGCAATCATCTGCAAACGGATTGAGTGGTACTTACTATAATGTTAACGGAACAGAATCTGCTTGGTCAGCTAGTAAGAAAGCTGCTGATAAAAAAGACACTAAAAAAGATAAGAAGAAAGAAACTTCTGATGCTGTTGTAGTCATGCCAGTAAGTTATCCAAACTTAGGTTTAGGAAACTTCACACAACCAAAACAAGAAACGACTCTTATTAAGAATACGACTGTTTGGACAGGTGAAGATGAGGGTATTTTAAAAGATACGGACGTTTTAATCAAAGACGGTAAGATTATACAGATTGGAAAAAATATCAATGCAAAAAGAGCCAAAGTAATTGACGGAACTGGAAAACATTTAACAGCCGGAATTGTTGATGAACATTCTCACATTGCTACTTCAGCTGTAAATGAATCGGGACATAATTCAACTGCAGAAGTTACCATTGAAGATGTTGTCAATCCAAATGATATTAATATTTACAGAAACTTAGCTGGTGGAGTTACTTCTATTCAAATATTACACGGTTCTGCAAATCCAATTGGAGGTCGTTCTGCTATCATTAAATTGAAATGGGGAGAAAACGCGGATGCAATGATATATGAAGATACTCCTAAGTTTATAAAATTTGCCTTAGGTGAAAATGTAAAACAATCAAACTGGGGAGAAAATGAAACAGTTCGTTTTCCTCAAACAAGAATGGGTACAGAACAAGTATTTGTTGATTATTTCCAAAGAGCAAAAGAATACGATGCTATAAAGAAAAGTGGAAAACCTTATCGTAAAGATTTAGAGTTAGAAACCTTAGCAGAGATTTTAAATAAAGAACGTTTCATTTCCTGTCACTCTTATGTTCAAAGTGAAATTAACATGTTAATGAAAGTAGCTGAAAGCTTCAACTTTAACATCAATACATTCACACATATTCTAGAAGGATACAAAGTAGCAGATAAAATGAAAGAACATGGTGTTGGAGGATCTACATTCTCTGATTGGTGGGCTTATAAGTTTGAAGTTGTAGATGCAATTCCTTACAATGCTGCTATTATGCACGATGCTGGAGTTACTGTAGCAATTAACTCTGATGACAGAGAAATGTCTAGAAGATTAAATCAAGAAGCTGCCAAAACTGTAAAGTATGGTGGAATGACCGAAGAAAATGCTTGGAAAATGGTAACCATTAACCCAGCGAAGTTACTACACATTGATGATAAAGTAGGAAGTATCAAAGAAGGAAAAGATGCAGATCTTGTTCTTTGGAGTGATAATCCATTATCTATCTATACAAAAGCTGAAAAGACAATGATTGAAGGAAAGTTATTCTTCGATATTGATGAAGACATGAAAAAGCGAGCTGCAATTAAACAAGAAAAAAGCAAGCTTATAAACATGATGTTAAACGAAAAGATGAATGGCGGTAAAACACAAGCTCCAAAAAAGAAAGTCTTAAAGAATTTTACTTGTGAAACCAAACAATACTAAAATTATGAAAAAATATAAAATCGTTAGTTTGGTATTTTTCTTCCTAGTAGGAAATATCATCGCACAACAAACACCAGCTCCTAAACAAACTACAGCATTCTCTATTGAAGGAGCTACAGCGCATTTAGGAAACGGTAAAGTGATTGAGAATTCATTGATTATGTTCAATGACGGAAAAATAACTTTTGTAGGAAGCGCTCTTATGAAAATTGCTAGACAAGGAAAAGTTATTAATGCAAATGGAAAACATGTTTATCCAGGATTTATTGCAACAAACGGATCTTTAGGTTTGTCTGAAGTAGATGCTGTGAGAGCAACAAGAGATTTTGATGAAGTTGGAAACATGTTACCACATGTAAGAAGTATTATCGCTTACAATGCAGAAAGCAAAGTCGTAGAATCGTTAAGAATGAATGGGATATTAATGTCTGACACCTCTCCAAGAGGTGGAACCATTTCTGGAACTTCTTCTGTAGTTCAATTAGATGCTTGGAATTGGGAAGATGCAGCTGTAAAAATGGACAATGGAATTCACATCAACTGGCCAGGAAGCTTTACAAGTGGAAGATGGTGGTTAGGTGAAGACCCAGCATTAAAACCAGATAAAAATTATCCTAAGAATGTTCAAAACATTAAAGATTATTTCACAAATGCAAAACGTTATTTAGCTGGTGATAAATCTAAGAAAGACCTTCCTTTTGAAGCAACAAAAGGATTGTTTGATGGTTCTCAAAAACTCTATCTCCATGTAAGTGGACATAAAGAAATTACTGAAGCCGTAAATGTTTCAAAAGAATTAGGAATTAATAATCTTGTAATAGTCCATGGTGATGGAGCTGAAAAAGTAGCTGATTTACTATTAAAGCATGATATTCCTGTGATTGTTGATAGACCCCATAGTGTTCCTAACAATGAAGATGATGATTACGATTTACCTTTTAGAACTGCTAAAATTTTAATGGATAAAGGTTTAACTCTTGCTATTGGGATGGAAGGTCAGTTTGAACGTATGCATACTCGTAACTTACCCTTCTTTGCAGGAACATATGCTGCTTATGGAGTAGATAAGGAGAAAGCATTACAGATGATTACTGGAAATGCTGCTAAGGTTTTAGGAATCGATTCATTTGCTGGAACTTTAGAAGTTGGTAAAGATGCAACTCTTTTTATCTCAGAAGGTGATGCATTAGATATGAGAACAAACATCCTTACACATGCCTTTATTCAGGGACGTACGATTAGTTTGGAATCACATCAAACTAAACTTTGGAAACGATACGATTCCAAAATAAATGGGAAAAAATAATTTTTTAAAAAGCGCCGATATCGGCGCTTTTTTTATGGATTTAATTTCGATACTTTTGTTATAATGAAACGAATAGAAAGTCTTCAAAATCCTTTGGTTAAAAACATTCTGAAACTACAAGAAAAATCTCGTGAACGTAGAAAACAAGGATTGTTTATTGTAGAAGGAAAACGTGAAATTGAATTAGCCAGCAAAGGAAAATTTAGCATTACTACTCTCCTATTTGTTTCTGATAAAATTTCTCAGGAATATCTATCACAATTTAACGCTATTGAACCTATAGAAATATCTCAAGAAGTCTATCAAAAAATTGCCTATAGAGAATCTACAGAAGGATTAATAGCTCTAGTAAAAACAAAGGATACCCGTTTAGATTCGATTCGTTTTAAAAATCAGAATCCTTTAATTTTAGTTGCAGAAGGTATTGAAAAACCTGGAAATATTGGCGCTATGCTTAGAACTGCCGATGCTGCAAACATAGATGCTGTAATTCTTGCTGATTCAAAAACTGACATTTACAATCCGAATGTAATTAGATCTAGCGTTGGATGTCTATTTACAAATCAAATTGCTATTGCATCCTCCGAGGAAGTGATTGAATTTTTACAAAAAAACAAGGTAAATATATTTGCTGCAACCCTCCAAAATTCAAATCCATATACAGATGAGAATTACACAACAGCTTCTGCCCTAGTTGTTGGGACTGAAGCTACTGGTTTAACTGAAATCTGGAGAGAAAAAGCAACACAGAACATCAATATACCAATGCAAGGAGAAATTGATTCCATGAATGTTTCAGTAGCGGCTGCCATCTTAATTTTTGAAGCAAAAAGGCAAAGAAATTGTAATTAATTTACTTATTTCTTAAAATATCTAAAAAACATCTTAATTTTATAAATGAAATTAAGCCTCAATGAGTAGATAATTTCTAATAATCAACTTAAATATGATTGATAAATTTTTAAAAAGCACTTCTGTAATTTCTTATACCGCTAAAGAATTTGATAAAAAATCTTTTGAAGATATTTCTGAAATCAATTTAACTCAGCAAGAAAACCCTATTCAGTGGGTAAATACTTATGGTTTAAAATATCCAAATGAGTTTAGAACTATTATCAACAATAATAATATTGACAATTTTTTATTAAAATTACTTTCCGATGATGAACATCCAAACAAAGTTATACAATTAGAAAAATTATTATTTGTTACTGTAAAAGTCTTAAAGACAGAAGCAGCAGAACTGGAATTTGAACAAATGATGTTTATATCCTCTTCTCACCTTTTATGGAGTATTCAAGAAAAACCTGGTGATCATTTTGGTTGGATTAGAGAACGCTTAGAAAATAACAAAGGAATCGTTAGAAAGAAAAAAGCAGATTACTTATTGTTTCTGATTCTTGAATCAATTATTGATAACTATCAAACTAATTATGAGAAATTTACTGAAGATAGCTCTAACGAATTAGACATTAGTAGTATAAAATCTACACCCGAATTTACAGCGCTGATCGAAAAAAAGAAACAAAACTTATTTAAGTTTAAAAAAGCATCGGTTAGTTTAAGAGATACTATTGTTAAATTAGAAAAAATTGAAATTAACGGCATGAATACCATGTATTTTAATGAAGTTAAAGAACAAGTAAACAATTTATTAAGTGACATCGATTTTGAATTACAGAATTTAGAAAGTAAAATAAATCTAATTTTTAGTATTCAAGGACATCGATTAAATGAAGTGATGAAAACACTTACCATATTCTCTGTAATCTTTATTCCACTGACTTTTATGGCCGGAATCTATGGAATGAATTTTGAAAATATGCCTGAGTTAAAATCTGAATATGGTTACTTCATTTTACTTGGTGTCATGGTGCTCATTACCATTTTAAGTGTTTGGTATTTTTCTAAGAAAAAGTGGTTTTAATATCTATACAATATAACTTTTATATTTTTAAAAAATGACTCCAGCTTCACTGTTTTATATATTCATTACTATTTTGATTATTAGTTTTATTGTTGACAAAGTCCTAGATTCTTTGAATGCCAAACGATATGAAGATGCTATTCCCGAAGAATTAAATGATGTCTACGACAAGGATGCTTATGAAAAATCACAAGCTTATAAAAAAACAAATCATCGTTTTGGAAATTTAACTTCGTTGTTCTCTATAGTACTCACAATTAGTTTTTTCTTTTTAGATGGTTTTTCTTTTGTAGATGAATTCGCTAGAAGTTATACAGATAATTCTATTTTAGTTGCTCTTGTTTTCTTTGGTATCATAATGATTGGTAGTGATATTATTACAACTCCTTTTTCTTACTATAAAACCTTTGTAATAGAAGAAAAATTTGGTTTCAATAAAAGCACAAAAAAAATATTTTTCCTTGACAAATTAAAAGGTTGGTTGATGAGCGCCATTATAGGTGGCGGAATTCTAGCTATCATTATCTGGTTCTATGAGTTTTCAGGGAAATCATTTTGGATCTATGCCTGGGCAATAGTCGCTGTTTTTTCATTACTTATGAATATGTTTTATTCTAAACTAATAGTTCCCTTATTCAACAAACAAACTCCTTTAGAAGATGGAGAATTAAAAACTGCTATTACAAAATATGCCACATCTGTTGGATTTAAGCTCAATAATATTTTTGTGATCGATGGATCTAAACGTTCAACAAAAGCCAATGCCTATTTTTCAGGTTTTGGAAATCAAAAAAGAATTACATTGTTTGATACACTTATTAACGACCTTAATACTGATGAAATTGTTGCCGTTCTTGCCCATGAAGTCGGACATTATAAAAGAAAACACATCATTTTTAATCTGATTACCTCTATCCTACTCACTGGTATTATGTTGTTCATTTTATCTATATTTATAAATACACCGATCTTATCGGAAGCTCTAGGGGTTTCTATTCCTAGTTTTCATATTGGATTGATTGCCTTTGGAATTCTTTACTCGCCTTTTTCAGAAATTACCGGTTTATTTATGAATTATATGTCTAGGAAATTTGAATATCAAGCTGATAATTACGCAAAAGAAACATTTGCTGCAAAACCTTTAATTACTTCTTTAAAGAAGCTATCGAAAAATAGCTTGAGTAATTTAACACCACACCCTGCTTATGTCTTTGTTCATTACTCACATCCTACATTGTTAAAAAGAGTAAAAAATTTAAAGCAATAATCTTGTTTTAAAAACTTGTTCAAACACTTTTTTTATGCTACTTTCAATCTTTACAATAACCGATTAACAATGTCCATTTATCATTGTTAATTGTTAACTGAAAAATGATAATTGATTAATGGAGTATACTGCTACCATAGAAGAAGAAAATAAAGAGATCGCCAAACGGTATAAAGATCTCTTAAAAGGAACGTATCAAACATTATCCAGAGCAGATAAATTAAAGATTCGTAAAGCTTTTAATCTTTCTGTAGAAGCGCATTCACAGCAAAGAAGAAAGACTGGCGAACCTTATATTTTCCATCCTATTGCTGTAGCAAAAATTGTTGCCAACGAAATTGGTTTGGGAGCAACTTCTATTGCAGCAGCATTATTACATGATGTTGTAGAAGACACTTCATACACTGTTGATGATATAGAACGATTATTTGGAGAAACAGTTGCTAGAATTGTTAGTGGGTTAACTAAAATTTCTAGTCTCAAAAAAGACAAAGATCATTCGATACAAGCAGAGAATTTTAGAAAGATGTTACTTACATTAAATGATGATGTTCGTGTAATTCTAATTAAGGTAGCAGATCGTTTGCATAATATGCAAACCATGGATTCAATGCCTCAATACAAACAGGTGAAAATTGCTTCAGAAACCTTATATATCTATGCGCCACTTGCACATCGTCTAGGATTGTATAATATTAAAACTGAACTAGAAGATTTAGGATTAAAATATACTGAACCAGACGTTTACAACGATATTGTTAGTAAAATTAGTGAAAGTAAAGAAGAGCAAGAAAACTACATAAAATCATTTGCTGATACGTTAAACGATGGCTTGAGTAAAGAAAATTTCAAATATCAAATAAGAGGTCGTTTTAAATCAATCTTTTCTATCCGTAGAAAAATGCTGAAACAGAAAGTATCTTTTGATGAAGTTTACGACAAGTTTGCTATTAGAATTATTTACGAACCAACATCAGATGATGAAAAGTTTGATGCCTGGAAAATCTACTCAATTGTAACAGATTATTTTAAACCCAATCCATCTAGGCTGCGTGATTGGATTTCTCAACCAAAATCTACAGGATATGAAGCTTTGCATATCACCGTAGTTGGACCAGAAGCCAAATGGGTAGAAGTTCAAATTCGTTCTAATAGAATGGATGAAATTGCCGAAAAAGGATATGCTGCACATTTTAAATACAAACAAGGTGCTGAAAATGAAAATGGTTTAGACGGTTGGTTAAATCGTTTAAAAGAAACATTAGAAAATCAAAGTATCAATGCTATTGATTTTGTTGAAGATTTTAAATTGAATTTGTATGCAAAAGAAATTTATGTCTTTACTCCAAAAGGAGATTTAAAATCATTACCTAAAGGAGCATCGGCATTAGATTTTGCATTTTCTATCCATACAGATGTTGGCTTAAAATGTAGAGGAGCCAAAGTAAACGGGAAATTAGTTCCACTGAGTTTTGAATTAAATAGTGGCGATCAAATTGAAGTGTTAACAACAGCAAATAACAAACCTAATTCTCGTTGGTTAGATTTTGTAATTACAGCGAGAGCTAGAACAAAGATTAAAGCGGCATTAAAAGACGATGAAAAGAAAATAGCTGAAGAAGGAAAAGCGATTCTAGCTAGAAAATTACGTCATTTAAAAATTAATTTTGATGAAAAGTCTATTAATGAACTAGTGAATTTCTTTAAATTAAGAACAAGTTTCGATTTGTTTTTTAGAATTGGTAATGGCGCAATAGACAATACACAACTGAAAAATTTTGTAAGTCAGCGTAACAATACGTTTATGAATTTCTTTAAAAAGCGATTATCAAGAACGCCTTCTAAAGAGTCTATTGAAAAAGAAGAAGTTACTGCCAAGTATGACGATCTAGTTTTTGGGCTAGAAGAAGAAAAACTGGATTATACGTATGCTAAATGTTGTAAACCAATACCTGGTGATAAGGTATTCGGATTTATTACCATTAGTGAAGGAATTAAAGTTCATAAAAAAGATTGTCCCAATGCAATCTCTTTACAATCCAACTATGCTTATAGAATCATTAAAGCCAAATGGATAGATTCTTCTAATCAAGAATTTAAAGCCATTTTAAATGTTAGTGGTGTCGATAACCGAGGAATCGTAAACAACCTAACAAAGATAATCTCTAACAATATGCATGTATTTATCCACAGTATTAATATTGCAGGAAATGAAGGTGTGTTTGATGGTAAATTATCGATCAGTGTAAAGAACAGAACACAATTAAACAAGTTAATAGATAGCATAAAAAAGGTAGATGGTGTACAAAAAGTAGAACGTGTTAATACAATGTAAATAACCTTCTAAAAAAACACTTCTTTATATCAATAATAACATTAAATTTGTTTACTTATTAAAGTGATTATATGGTCTCAAATGACAATCAAGACGTTGTAAAAAAAGTATTTACTAGCTTTTTAGAAGAGAACAAGCACAGAAAAACTCCTGAGAGGTTTGCTATCCTACAAGAAATCTACGATGTAGATGAACATTTCGATATAGAATCGTTGTATATCAACATGAAAAACAAAAACTATCGTGTTAGTAGAGCTACGCTATACAATACGATAGATTTGTTATTAGATTGTGGGTTGGTTAGAAAACATCAATTCGACGGCCAAACAATGGCACGTTATGAAAAGAGTTATTTTGACAAGCAGCACGATCATGTGATTATGACTGATACCGGAGAAGTTAAAGAATTCTGTGATCCTAGAATTCAGGTTATTAAAAAAACAATTGAAGAAGTTTTTGAAATTGACATTCATAATCATTCACTTTATTTTTACGGAACTAAAAAACAACCAAACAACTAACACTAATAGCATAATATTACATGGCGGTAGATTTATTACTCGGACTACAATGGGGAGATGAAGGAAAAGGAAAAATTGTAGATGTTCTTACAAAAAACTATGATATCATAGCTCGTTTTCAAGGAGGTCCAAATGCAGGACACACACTTATTTTTGATGGACACAAACACGTTTTACACACAATTCCTTCTGGGATATTTCATAAAACAGCATTAAATGTTGTTGGAAACGGTGTCGTAATCGATCCTGTAATTTTCAAAAAAGAATTAGAAAATCTAGACATTCATAAAATTGATTATGAATCAAAATTATTAATCTCTAGAAAAGCACATTTAATTCTACCTACTCACCGATTATTAGATGCTGCTTCTGAAACATCTAAGGGAAAAGCAAAAATTGGTTCTACATTAAAAGGAATTGGTCCTACTTATATGGACAAAACTGGTAGAAATGGAATGCGTGTTGGAGATCTAGAATTAGAAAATTGGAAAGATAAATACCAAACTTTAACAGAAAAGCATATTAAAATGCTAGATTTCTTCAATGTAGAGATTCAGTATGATTTAAAAGAATTAGAAGAAGAGTTCTGTAAAGGAGTTGATAAATTAAGAAGATTACAGTTTATAGATAGTGAAGAGTTTTTAAACAATGCTATCAAAGAAAATAAGACCATTTTAGCTGAAGGAGCACAAGGTTCTTTATTAGATATTGATTTTGGTACCTATCCATATGTAACTTCTTCAAATACTACAGCTGCAGGTGCTTGTACTGGTTTAGGAGTAGCACCAAATAGAATTGGTGATGTCTTTGGTATTTTTAAAGCCTACACTACTAGAGTTGGTTCAGGTCCTTTTCCAACCGAATTGTTTGATGAAGATGGAGCGACCATGGCTAGAGTTGGACATGAGTTTGGAGCAACAACAGGAAGACCAAGACGTTGTGGTTGGCTAGATTTAGTGGCATTAAAATACGCTGTTGATGTAAATGGTGTTACCCAATTAATGATGATGAAAGGTGATGTACTTTCTGGTTTTGATACCTTAAAAGTTTGTACTTCTTACAATTATAAAGGAAAAGAAATTTCTCACTTACCTTATAATATAGAACCTGAAAATGTTTCTGTAAATTATTCAGAATTTAAAGGATGGAGTGAAGACTTAACTAAAATGACTTCAGCAGATCAATTACCACAAAATTTGTTAGATTATGTTGCTTTTATTGAAAAAGAAACGGGTGTGCCAATTAAGATTGTATCGGTAGGTCCAGATAGAAAGCAAACCATACTTCGATAGTTTTATAGTATTATTAAGAAGTTTAGCCTTGTCATTTCAGTATTTTAGCCAAAAAGAAAAATAAGTTTGAAAAAAATACTGTGCATATTAATAGTTTTAATTTCTTCTTTGAGCATGGCTCAACAGAAGAAACTAATCTATAAAGCTGAATTACAGTATGCAGATGAAGAAAAATATCCTGGAGCAACGGTTTTAGTTGGAGCTGTAAAAATGACACATGCTGGAGCAATTTTAACTTGTAAAAAAGCATTCTATTACAAAAAAACCAATTTTTTCAAAGCCATTGGTGATGTTATCATCAACCAAGGAGATACCATAAAACAATACAGTGATTATGCAGATTATGATGCTAATTTAAAGAAAGCAGTCTCATGGGGTGATGTTATTTTAAAAGACCCATCTATGACTTTAACAACTGACACACTGTATTTTAACAGAGGAAGCCAGTTGTTGTTTTATAAAGATCATGCTGTTATCAAAGATGAAACAAATGTTCTAAAAAGTAAAAATGGAAATTACTATTTAGAAAATAAAAAGTTTACAGCTACGACAGCAGTTACTATCACCAATCCTGATAATTTAATCGAATCCAATCATCTAGATTATTATACCAATTCTGGCCATGCTTTTTTATACGGTCCTTCAACCATCACTAATTTAGAAGATAACAATAAGATTTATTCTGAAAGAGGTTTTTATAATACCAAAACAGATATTTCTCATTTTGTGAAAAATGCAAAGTTATTTTTAGATGATCGGACGATAGAAGGAGATAGTTTGTATTACGATAAATTAAGAGGTTTTGCATCCGCAACTAATAATATTAGAGTTATAGACACTGCGGAAAACTTTATGGCTAGAGGAAATTATGCCGAATATTTTCAGAAAACAGATTCTATTTTTATGGTTAAAAGAGCGGTAGCTATTTCAGTTGTTGAAAATGATTCTACTTTTATTCATGGAGATACTTTATTAGTAACAGGTAAAAAAGATCATCGAATAATTAGAACCTACAATAATGTAAAAATCTTTAAAACTGATTTACAAGGTAAATGTGATTCTCTACACACTAATCAATCTACTGGGGTTACAAAAATGTACTACAGTCCTATTCTTTGGTCAGATAAAAGTCAGATTACTGGAGATAGTATCAAACTATTAACTAATAAAGAAACAGAAAAATTAGATTCATTAAAAATATTAGGAAATTCATTTATCATTCAGCAAGATTCAATAGATCCAGAAAATTTCAATCAAATTAAAGGGAAAAACATGTATGGTAAATTTATTGATAATGAATTAAAAAACTTATTGGTAAAAGGCAATGGAGAAGCTGTTAACTTTAATAGAAATGATGCTGGAGTTTTAGAAACAATCACAAAGCAATATTGTAGTAATATTGAGTTTGAGTTTGTGAACAAGGAGATGGATCAGATTAAATGTTTGAATCAATCTGATGGTAAAACCTACCCTCCATCCATGTATCCAGAAAATGATAGACGACTAAAAGGTTTTCTATGGAGAGAAGACGAGCAACCGAAAAGAAAAGAAGATATATTTATAAAAAATAAAAAAACAGTAAGAACTAAACTCGCGAAACCAAAACCTCTGACCCAAAACAGAGGTTCAAATTCAGTTGGAATTCCAAAAGTTACTGACCCTAAAAAAGGAGAAACAAAAAAAGGGGATAATCCAACAGATGATAGTAAAAAATCAACAGTAAATCCAACTACGCCTGCTACTAAAGATAAGTTGAAAAAAACTGAGAAAAAGAAAGAAAAATCAAATTCGTAAATTTCACATCTATGAAATCTGATTTTCTAAAATATCAAGCCCAAACAAGTCCTTACCCTCTTTCAATAGAGATTGAAAAAGCAAAAGGAAGTTATATTTATGATACAAAAGGTAAAAAATACCTCGATTTTGTCGCTGGAGTTTCTGCCAATAGTTTGGGTCACCAACACCCTGACGTTCATAAAGCGATCAAAAATCAATTAGATCGCTACACACATGTCATGGTTTATGGTGAATTTATTCAAAAGCCACAATTAGATTTATGCAAATTACTTTCTAAAACCTTACCAAACACCTATAGTGTTTACCTAACGAACTCAGGCACAGAAGCATGTGAAGGTGCCTTAAAGCTAGCAAAAAGATATACTAAGCGATCTGAAATCGTTGCAGCACATCACTCCTATCACGGAAATACTCTAGGTTCTATGAGTGTTTCTGGAGCTGAACAACAAAATAGTGCTTTTAGACCTTTAGTGCCAGGCACTAAATTTATTGAGTTTAATTCTAAAGCCGATTTAAAAAAAATCACAAACAAAACAGCTGCAGTTATTTTAGAAACTATCCAAGGTGGAGCAGGCTTTATTGTTCCAAAAAATGAGTATCTAAAAAGTGTAAAACAACGTTGTGAAGAAGTTGGAGCCTTATTAATTTTAGATGAAATTCAAACTGGAATTGGAAGAACAGGGAAATTTTGGGGATTCGAAAATTTTGGAATAACTCCTCATATAATTATTACCGGTAAAGGTTTAGGTGGCGGAATGCCAATTGGTGCTTTTATCGCCCAGAAACATATGATGGATGTATTAAAAGAAAATCCAGCTTTAGGGCATATTACAACTTTTGGAGGACATCCTGTTATTGCTGCAGCGGGAGTAGCCACTACAAGTGTTATTCAAAACTCTAACATTATTGTAGATACTTTAGAAAAAGAACAACTTATAAGAAAACATCTAGAACATCCATTAATTAAAGAAATTAGAGGAAAAGGATTAATGTTAGCCGCTATTGTTGATTCACCGGAATTAGCCGCCAAAATTATTCACCGATCTTTAGAAAAAGGATTGATCTTATTTTTCTTACTTTTTGAAGGCAAAGCACTCAGAATAACTCCTCCGCTTACCATTACCAATACTGAGATTATTGAAGGTTGTAAGATTCTCAATGAAGTCCTAAATGAACTTACTTAAGCAATTTTGTTATCCCCAAAGAATTGTTAAAACAAGTTAAGTTTTTATTAAAGAACGTTTAGAAGTGAAACATTTTTGTTTTTGGCTAGTCTTATAAATGGACGTTTAATCTAAATAACTTAAAAAATGAAAAAACTTAAATTAACAATTGCTGTAATTGCTTTATGTTTCTCAACATTAGCAGCTACAGCTACAGAAACCAAAACATTACCTAGTAAAAGTTCTAAAAATCTTCGTAGTAAAATTATAAAACTTTTAGGAAATGAAGCTCCAAATTATTTAACAGAAGGAAATGATGTTAAAGCAGAATTGTCTTTTATGCTAAATAATAAAAATCAAATTATTTTAGTAACTATTGATTCTAAATCTGATTTAGTAGAAGGATATGTAAAAAGCAAATTAAATTACCAAAAAGTTAGTGTTAAAGGATTAAAATCGGGAGAAATCTATCGAGTTCCTTTAACCATAAAGCAATCTTAATTATAATTACAACGGTTGGTTAGTTGGGTGCCTGAATGTGACTTTTGTTGCATCAGGCATTTTTTTATTCTGATAATAATTGATCCAATAATTCTCTAACTGCATCACTATTCCAATTAGCAACGCCAATTTTTTCAACAACTATGAATCCATTTTTATCAATAATATAAGTAGCTGGGATACTTGTACTACTTATTTCTTTAGGATTATTTGTAATTGGATAATAAGCAGGAATTGTTAAATTCTTTTTATTTAAAAAAGCGGAAACTTTTGTTGATTTCTCATTTGACACAAATAAGAAAGTAACTTTATCACCATAATCTTGATAAATTTTCTGCATGTTTGGCATTTCTGCTATACAAGGCGGACACCAAGTTGCCCATAGATTTACAAAAACTACTTTTCCTTTTGTCTCATTAAAATCAAATTGATGAGAATTAACATCTAATAATTGCCAATTGTAAGTAGAAATTTGAGTTCTATCTTCAATGTTTTTAATAGATGGACTAAATAAGCCTAAAATTGAATGCACACCGATTTGAATTGGTTTTCTTGTTTGAGGTAAAATCATCAAAACAATAAAAACTAATAATAGAAGATTATATACTTGAGGTTTTTTGATTTTCATACAAGATAATTATTCAT
>CAJXRR010000028.1 GCA_913060575.1 uncultured Flavobacterium sp. | reverse complement strand
TACACAGAGTAGATCGTCGGCAGCGTCAGATGTGTATAAGAGACAGAGGTTAAACAATTCATAAAAAACAAATCCACAAATACGCACATCAACAAAAGATTGTATTTTCACTTCGAGAACCTCAGTGTTAAACTTAACTAATGAAAAAACTACTATTTATATTTACTTTCTTATTGTTTTCTAACTCCATTTGGGCATCATTTATATATGTTCCAATGAGTCATGATAATCAGAAAAACCACTTAAAAGCTTACGGAATTGTTTATTTCTCTTTGCAATCGGGAATCAAAGCAAAATGGTTGTTAAATTATGATGGCGGCGCCTTTTTAATTGAAAACAACACTTTAATAGAAAACGAATGTAAGATTCGTGGCGTTTCTTATCAAGTAATTTCAGATGCCAAAGCACAACTTATTTTACAAGATATTTCATCTCCTTCAAAAAATCAAGAAGCGGTTACTTTAGAGAAAGCTCCAAAAATTGCTGTCTATTCTCCAAAAGATAAAATGCCTTGGGATGACGCTGTAACCATGGTGCTAACTTATGCAGAAATCCCTTTTGATGTTATTTACGATGAAGAGGTCTTAAATGATAAATTGTTGCTATATGAATGGTTGCATTTGCATCACGAAGATTTTACAGGTCAATATGGACGATTTTACGGAGCTTTTAGAACTGCGCCTTGGTATATAGATAGTAAAATGCGTGCAGAGAAATCAGCAAAAAGTTTAGGATTTACTAAAGTTTCACAAGCCAAATTAGCCGTTAGTAAAAAGATTAAAGATTATGTGATTGGTGGCGGATTTATGTTTGCCATGTGTTCTGCAACCGATAGTTTTGACATCGCCTTGGCAGCTGAAGGAGTTGATATTGCAGAATCTATGTTTGATGGTGATCCATCAGAATCTAACTATCAATCTAAAATTGACTTTAATAGAACTTTTGCCTTTAAAGATTTTGATTTAGTTAGAAATCCAACTACCTATGAGTTCTCCTCAATAGATATGACTCGCAAACGTAGAATACCAAAAACCTCTGATTATTTTTCATTGATAGAATTTTCAGCAAAATGGGATCCCGTTCCAACCATGTTAACTCAAAATCATACACAGTTAGTAAAAGGATTTATGGGGCAGACTACTTCTTTTGATAGACAAACCGTGAAATCTAATGTTTTGGTGATGGGAGAAAATCGAACCAACCGAGAGGCACGATATATACACGGAACCAAAGGAAAAGGATTGTTTACTTTTTATGGTGGTCATGATCCAGAAGATTACACACATAGAGTAGGAGATCCAAAAACCGAATTAGATTTGCATCCAACTTCACCAGGATATCGTTTAATTTTAAACAATGTCTTGTTTCCAGCAGCAAAAAAGAAAAAGCAAAAGACATAGTTAATAACCTGTTGATTTCGCAATCAAAAAAACCTTGTCAATTGCCTTTTAAAAATTTACTTTTGCTCAACTAATAACAACTCATGGCTACAACGCAACAATTACAAGATTTTACACAACAAGTACGAAGAGATATTTTAAGAATGGTTCACGCTGTGAATTCTGGTCATCCCGGTGGTTCTTTAGGCTGTGCTGAATTCTTTACAGCTCTATATCAAGAGGTAATGGATTATTCAACAGATTTCTCTATGGATGGTAAAAATGAAGACCTTTTCTTTTTATCAAACGGACATATTTCACCAGTATATTATAGTGTTTTATCTAGAAGTGGTTTTTTCTCAGTAGAAGAATTAGCGACGTTTAGAAAAATGAATACACGTTTACAAGGTCACCCAACAACTCATGAAGGTTTAGAAGGAATTAGAATTGCTTCTGGTTCATTAGGGCAAGGAATGAGTGTTGCTATTGGTGCAGCAATTTCCAAGAAGTTAAACGGAGATGATAAAACGGTATACACTTTACATGGTGATGGTGAATTACAGGAAGGTCAGATTTGGGAAGCAGCCATGTATGCATCAGCAAAAAAAGTAGATAATTTAATTTCTACAATTGATGTAAACGGAAAACAGATTGACGGTTCTACAGATGATGTATTACCAATGGGAAGTATCAAAGCAAAATTTGAAGCTTTTGGTTGGGATGTCTTAGAAGTCACAAAAGGAAATGATATAGAAGCAATTTTAGCTGGTTTGGCTGATGCTAAAGCTAGAACAGGAAAAGGAAAACCAGTTTGTATCTTGTTATTTACAGAAATGGGGAATGGAATTGACTTTATGATGCACACGCATGCTTGGCATGGAAAAGCACCAAACGACGAGCAGTTAGAGAATGCTTTAGCTCAAAATCCCGCTACTTTAGGAGATTATTAAAAAACTGTCATTCCTGCGAAAGCAGGAATCTAAAATACTATCCTGTGATGTTTAAGCATTGCAGGATTTTTTGTTTGTTGTCATTGCAAAGTTTTGAAAAACTGAAGCAATCTGTATCATGGACTGCCCCGTTTCACTCGCAGTGACAAAACATCTACCTTTTTGTCATTCCGACCAGCGTGGAGGAATCTCTTATGATACCTGTGAAAATTATTTTTATGTTTTTCTTCACAACTCAACGTAAGTAAAAAAGTATCTTTACGTCTATAAATTAAAATCTAAACATGCGAATAGGAATTGTTTGTTATCCAACTTTTGGAGGTAGTGGAGTCGTAGCTACAGAATTAGGAATGGCTTTGGCTGATAAAGGGCACGAAGTTCATTTTGTTACCTATAACCAACCGGTTCGATTAGATTTTATTTCGCACCAGTTACATTTTCATGAGGTTTTAATGGAAGAATATCCATTATTTCAATACCAACCTTATGAATTAGCTTTATCTACAAAACTAGTAGAGGTCGTTACTAAGCACAAATTAGAGATTTTGCACGTACATTATGCAATTCCGCATGCATATGCGGCTTACATGGCTAAAATGATGCTAAAAGAGAAAGGAATCGATATTAAAGTAGTAACAACCTTACACGGTACAGATATTACTTTAGTTGGTAGTCACCCTAGTTATAAAACAGCTGTAGAATTTAGTATTAATAATTCGGATGTTGTTACTGCGGTTTCCAATAGTTTGAAACAAGATACTTTACGATTGTTTAATATTGCCAATGAAATTCAGGTTGTTTATAATTTTATCGATACAGAAAAATACGATCGTGAGCAACAAGCAGAATGTCAACGAATAGCAGTAGCAGAGCCTCATGAAAGAATCTTAACACATATTTCAAATTTTAGACCGGTAAAAAGAATAGAAGATGTTGTAAAAATATTTCACAAGGTACAAATGGAAACTCCTTCTAAACTTTTAATGGTAGGAGAAGGGCCTGAGAAAAGAAAAGCAGAACTGCTTGTAAGAAAACTTGGAATTTCTGAGAAAGTAATCTTCTTAGGAAATAGTCATGAAATTGAAAAACTATTGTGTTATACAGATGTCTTTTTATTACCCTCAGAAAGTGAAAGTTTTGGTCTAGCTGCTTTAGAAGCTATGGCTGCTAATACAGCTGTCATCTCAACAAACACGGGTGGGTTGCCTGAAGTAAATGTTCATGGTGTTACCGGATATTTGAGTAATTTAGGAGACGTAGATGATATGGCTAAAAATGCTTTAGCTATTTTAAAAGATGATGAAACCTTGATGCGATTTAAGAAAAATGCGAAAGAGCACACAAAGCAATTTTCTTTAGAAAATATATTACCAGTATATGAAGATATTTATAGCTCTGTATTAGAGAAGGCAATTTAAGAATTGTAAAATTCGATACTTTCTATAATCAATTCATTACTTACTTTACAGTCTAATTGGTATTTCTCAAAGTCATTTAATAAGACAAAGTTTACCTGTCCATTGACATTTTTCTTGTCATGTTTCAGTAAATCTAGAATAGCAGCATAATCAGAAGGTTTGATAAGTACTTTTTCATACATAGAAGTAATCATGTTTTTAACTTCTAAAACCTTTTCTTTTGGAAGACTTAAAACTTCCGAAGATAAATACGATTCACATACCATTCCTATCGCAATTGCTTCACCGTGTGTTAGGTTTTCTTTATCCTTAGATTCTAAAAAATAAGACTCAATTGCATGTCCTAACGTATGTCCAAAGTTTAAGATTTTACGCAAACCGTTTTCTTTGGGATCTTCTAAGACAACTTCGTTTTTTATTTCAATAGAACGATGTATTAAATTGCTTAATGTTAAGTGATTAAATGACTTTAATTGACTTAAAACTTTAGTATCGTATGTTAAGCCATATTTAATGATTTCTGCAATTCCAGAACGAGATTCTCGTTCATTTAAAGTGGCTAAATAGTCTTCATCTATAATAACCATTTCAGGATTTACAAAGAGTCCAATTTGATTTTTTAAGACACCTAAATCAACACCAGTTTTACCGCCAACAGAAGCATCCACCATGCTCAATAAAGTAGTCGGAATATTCACAAAATCAATTCCTCTTTTGTACGTAGAAGCTACAAAACCACCTAAATCTGTAATCACTCCACCACCTAAGGTAATTAATAAGCTTTTTCTATCTGCCTCAAGTTCTGTCATGGCATTCCAAACGCCAGCGCAAGTTTCTAAATTCTTGTTGATTTCACCTGATTCAATTTCGATCACTTCAATTCGTTTATCCGTCTCAAGAAAAGGGATAAATTTAGGATAACAGCATTCCATAGAATTTTCATCAACCAAAATAAAAATGGAAGAATAGTCTTTTTTAGTGAGTAAGGTGTTTAATTCTTGATACCCTTTCTCCTTAAAATGAACGTAATAAGTCGCTGCTTTAATAGATTTCATCTGTGATAAATTTCGATTACAAATTAACCACAAAATATTGAATAATTTCAACTAGCTGATTATCTTTGTTTGCATAAATTCATCAAATGAAACTCTTCAATAATACTGAAATAGCTTTCTCTCTTAAATCGGATTCTGAGTTAGAAAGAGCTTATTTTCTGTTTAAATTAATTCAAAGCCAACCCATGGTTAGAATTGGTACTGCAGTAACCAACTTTGCGATAAAAGCACATTTACCGGTAGAAGGTCTAATTAGATCAACTGTTTTTGATCATTTTTGTGGTGGTGTTACCGAGGAAGATTGTATTCCGAATATTGAAAAAATGTACGACTATGGAGTGCATTCAGTTTTAGATTATTCTGTTGAAGGGAAAGAAACAGAAGAACAATTTGATATCGTAAAAGAGAAAACACTTAAAAATATTGAATTTGCCAAAGAGAAAGGAGCTGTGCCGTTTGTTGTCTTTAAACCAACAGGAGTAGGGCGTTTTGCATTGTATCAAAAAATTACAGAAAAAAAAGAGTTGTCAAATCATGAGAAAAGTGAATGGATCACCATTCTAAATCGGTTCCATGAAATTTGCGACAAAGCAAAAAAGTATGATGTACCTATTTTAATTGATGCTGAAGAAAGCTGGATGCAAGATGCTGCCGATAATTTAGTAGAAGAGTTGATGGAAAAATACAATACTGAAAAAGCAATTGTATTTAACACCTTACAAATGTATCGACATGATAGAATGCAGTATTTAAAAGAGTTACATCAAAGAGCACATCAAAAAGATTTTCATATTGGATTAAAAATTGTTCGAGGTGCTTACATGGAAAAAGAAAGAGATCGAGCAGAAGAGAAAGGATATCCTTCACCAATTTGTGAAAACAAACAGGCTACAGATGATAATTATAACGAAGCCATTGATTATATGATGGAACATAAAAAAATGGCCTTATTCGCAGGAACTCATAATGAAGAGAGTTCATATATCTTAATGGATTTAGCAAAACAACATAAAATTGAACCCAATGATGAGCGCTTGTGGTTTGGTCAATTGTATGGGATGAGTGATCATATCAGCTTTAATTTAGCTAAAGAAGGCTATAATACAGCGAAATATGTACCTTTTGGACCTGTAAGAGATGTGATGCCTTACTTAATTAGAAGAGCAGAAGAAAATACATCAGTATCAGGTCAAACAAGTAGAGAGCTTAATTTAATTAAGGAAGAACGTAAACGTAGAAAATTATAATGAATACGGTAGAAGAAATAAAAGAATTGCTTCACAAGAATAAAATGCGCTTGTATAAGGAGCTGCAACAAAGTAAAGAAGCAATGCATCTTATTAAGAAATCTACTCATACTCACCTGAATGAAGAAGAAAAAGAGAAAATCAAAATTCAACTCTTAGATATTTGCAAAGCAATCCCTTCTTTTGCAGTATTTATGTTACCTGGCGGAGCTTTGCTATTACCGCTGTTAATCAAGTTGATACCCGATATTTTACCCAGCGCTTTCAGAGATGAAGATGAACAAATAAATTAATGCAATTTTCTCTTTTCTGTTAAACTAAAACACTACTTTTGCAGCTTCAAAATAAGCAAGTATGCAATCAATAAGAAATATCGCTATTATAGCCCACGTAGATCACGGAAAAACAACCTTAGTTGATAAAATTATCGATCAAGCAAAAATCTTAGACGATCGTAAAGAACGTACCGATTTATTGTTAGATAACAATGACTTAGAAAGAGAAAGAGGAATTACCATTTTATCAAAAAATGTATCCGTAAACTATAAAGGTGTAAAAATCAATGTGATTGATACTCCTGGTCACGCCGATTTTGGTGGTGAAGTAGAGCGTGTATTAAAAATGGCTGATGGTGTTTTATTATTGGTAGATGCTTTTGAAGGTCCAATGCCACAAACTCGTTTTGTACTTGGAAAAGCAATCGAATTAGGATTAACTCCTATTGTTGTTGTAAACAAAGTAGATAAAGAAAACTGTACTCCAGATTTAGTTCATGAGAAAGTGTTCGATTTAATGTTTGCTTTAGAAGCTTCAGAAGATCAATTAGATTTTACTACGATTTATGGTTCTGCTAAAAATGGTTGGATGAGTACAGATTGGCAAGATCCTAAAGATAATATCTTAGACTTGTTAGATGCTGTATTAGAATCTATTCCAGAAGCTCCATACAGAGAAGGTTCTCCGCAAATGCAAATTACTTCCTTAGACTTTTCTTCTTTTACAGGAAGAATAGCAATCGGACGTGTTTTTAGAGGAGATTTAGAAGAGAATAAAGATTATATGTTAATGAAAGCTGATGGAACTACTAAAAAGGTTCGTATCAAAGAATTACACATATTTGAAGGAATGGGGAAAGCCAAAACTTCTAAAGTAAGAAGTGGAGATATCTGTGCTATTACTGGTATTGACGGTTTCGAAATTGGTGATACTATTGCCGATTTAGAAAATCCAGAAGCTTTGCCTAGAATTGAAGTAGATCAACCTACCATGAGTATGTTGTTTACCATTAACAATTCTCCTTTCTTTGGTAAAGAAGGAAAATTTGTTACCTCTCGTCACTTACGTGATCGTTTGTTCAAAGAAATGGAAAAAAACCTTGCATTACGTGTAGATGTTACAGATTCTGAAGATAAATTCAATGTTTTCGGACGTGGAATTCTTCACTTATCAGTTTTAATTGAAACCATGCGTAGAGAAGGATATGAATTACAAGTGGGGAGACCACAAGTAATTATTAAAGAAATTGACGGAGTAAAATCTGAGCCTTACGAAACTTTATCTATTGATGTTCCTGAAGATGTTGCTTCTAAAGCCATCAACTTAGTATCACTTAGAAAAGGAGATTTACTAGTAATGGAGCCAAAAGGAGATTTACAACACTTAGAATTCACAATTCCTTCTAGAGGTTTAATTGGTTTGCGTAACAAAATTTTAACGGCAACTGCTGGTACTGCAATTATCAATCATAGATTTTCAGAATACGGACCTTATAAAGGTGATTTCTCTGAAGATATTAAAGGAGCTATTGTTTCTTCTGCAGCTGGTAAAGCTACAGCGTATGCAATTGATAGATTACAAGATAGAGGACGTTTCTTTATTGATATTAACGAAGAAATTTATATCGGACAAGTTGTTGGAGAAAATAGTAAGGATACTGATATGGGTGTAAACCTTATTAAAGGAAAGCAATTAACCAACATGCGTAAATCTGGTACAGATGAAGCAATGAAAATTGCCCCTAAAACAGATTTCTCTTTAGAAGAATGTATGGAATACATTAAAGGTGATGAATACCTAGAAGTAACTCCAGAGAGTTTACGTATGCGTAAAATCTTCTTTAGACCATAGGAAAATATGTCATTCCTGCGTAGTTAGGAATCTTATAATAAAACCAAAAGCTCAAGTCTAACTTGAGCTTTTTTTTATCTTTACCACATGAGTGATTTTTCCCATTTTTTTGACGCCCTACAACAAAGCTTAGCAGAAGACGAGTTTGTAAAACTAACGCTAAGCAAACCTATTAGAAAAAGTGAAGGTTTGTTAAATGTGTATATGCGTTTGTTTGTTATTGATGGAAAAGAAACCTTTGAACTAAAATACCGCTACGAAGCGGAAAACAACTACCAACAATTTTCTTTAAGCCAAGTAAAAACCGAATTAGAAAGTTTACTGCTAAAAAAGTTTAGGACAGCGACTTTATTTACCTTAAGCGAAGATATCATAGTGATGGTTTCTAAAAAGAAAGTAGTTTCTTATAGAGATAATGCACCTAGTTTTGGCAATAAATTACCAGATATTTTACCGCAGGGATTGTAATCTAGAGAGTTTCGTTAACGTTGTTGTTTATGATTAGTGGCGTCGTCAAGCAACTAAAGAGCAAACAAAAAAAACCAGAGTAATTAACTAAACATGTTTTTGTTGTGCTTTCGTTATTTTTTAATTTCCTATAAACTTAAACTAATAATATTTATTACGAAATGTAAACATGCCTTCATTTTATTCATTCATAAAGTCAAGAAAACTCTAATAAGAGTTATAGAAAATTAGCATAGTTGGATAATAAATATTATTTAATTTTACCTTTGTAAATAGGGTTTTTAACTAAAAATTTAATTTCCTTAAGCGCTTTTTTTCTTATTGTAGGATTGTTTACGGTAAGATAAAAATCATTTTTATATCTGGTCATGTTTGTCCAATTTTCTCGAGGAGCTTTTATTTTCATAGAATAACCTTTAGAATTAAAACTAAAAATTATCTTGTTTCCTTTTTCATAAACATCTGTAACATTTTCTAATAAAAAGGTACTGAAAAATTTCACGTTAAAATAAGTTTTTCCATTAAGTGTAAAACTATTTTTGGTATGAAGTGTTTTAAAAAAAATTTCTCGAGTTTTACCATCAAATTTAAACCCACTATCTTGAGAAGTACTTCTTAATGAACCAAACGAATCTTGGTATTTAAGTAAGTTTCCAAGTGCTTCCTGTTGTCTTTTAGGTATTGAAAATGAAGATAATGTATTACAATTTAAAGTTTTTGTATAATTACCAAATTCATTATTAGAGGGTACTGTTACTTTTTTAAAACCAAATTGTTCTCCTCTAATTGTTTTAGGTTCATCTCCACCCCATGTATATTTACCATCTATAGAAAAAGCATAATAATAATAAATTCTATTAGTTGTTTTTCCTATAAAACCTTCTTCATTCGGTTCAAAATCATAATATCCTCTAGTTTCCCAAACACCTTCTAGGTTTTTGTATCTTATAGCTACTTGAATTTTTCTATCACAATTATTTTTAAATACTAGCTTAAAGAATTCGTCCTCTATAGAATCAAACGGAGAGTTTACATCTTTAAATTTTATTGGTTTACCATTTTTAAAAATTACTTTATATTTACCTTCTTTCGGATGTAGACTTATCAAATATTTATTTTTTTTAAAATCTATATAGAAATACCACTCACCATCTCTTTTACCGTTTACATATTTCCCTTTTTCTAGAAGGTCACCATTTTCATAATAACTTTCATAGTCACCAATGTTAAAACCAGTATCTTCATCTATAGTTTCCTTTGTCTTTAATTCTCCATTAGAATTATATGTCCAATAGTTCCAGGTTCCGGTGGGCTTATAACTATCTGCTCTGGCTTTTTTGTAATTTCCTTTTTTAGTTGGAGAACCGTTAGTTGAATACTCTTCTGCCCATCCAACTTTAATTCCATTTACAAAAGTGGTACTACTTTTTAAGGTTTCATCTTTATAATATTCTTTCCATACACCATCTTGTTCATCATTTTTATAAGAGCCCACGCTTTTTATATTATCTTCAATAATCATCCATTGTCCAGTTCTTTCATCATTTTCAAAACTACCATAGGCAGTATAATTGCCATCTTTATCATATTGAGAAAACCTTCCTTCAAGCTTACCACTTAAATAATAAGCTTCAGTGCTAATCTTACCATTTGGATAGTATAAAATCCATTTTCCTGACCTTTTATTGCCCCATAAAGAACCAACGGTTTCTATTTTCTTATTTGTATAATCATGATAGGTTTTCTTAGATGTAATTTCATTATAACAATTTAATGCCTTTCTAACAGTTGCTATTTCGTTTTTAATAGATTCTGTAGATAATGATTTACCGTATTCAAGATTAGTATCTTTAGTTATAAATCCTGTATATTTTTGAAAATAGTTTTCTTTAGCCTTATCTAATTTTATTTGTTGTTGCTCTATTGGGAGCTTTTTGAAGCTAATATTAATTGAATCAACGTATTTTTGTAGATAAATTATTTGTTTATTTGCGTCATTCTCAATTTCTACGAGACGCACAATGTACTTTTCACAGTTTTCTGTTTTGAATTCTTTTGAATTTTTAAATTCAAGTAGATATTTATGCATATAAGCGTTTTGGCTTTTTATTGCATCATACCTATACGCAGCTGAAGAATAATTATTATGAATATTCACCAAATTTTGAATTTCACTTTCTGATTTAATTATTTTTGATGCTCCTACATTAGCACATAAATCTATTGATATTTGAACAGCATTTTCCGCTTCATTGGCCAATTTTTCAAATTCTTTTAGAAATTTTTTCAAATCTTCAACATACCTTTTTTTTTCTTTAGAGTATTCTTTTATTCTTGTTTTGTGTTTTTGTTTCCATACATTAAATTCCTTAATTAAAAGTTTTTGATTAGAACACTTATAAAAATATTTTTTAGATAACTCATAGATTTCGGTTTGTGAATTAGAGTAATCAGTAGACATTTTTTTGTAAATTTCATATTGTTTACTCTCGCTATATAGCTTGTTTTGAGAATTAACTCTATTGGATACTAAGGATAGTAATAAAAAAAATAGTAAAGAATTAAAGGAGATTAATTTAATGTTCATAGTATTTTTAGGTTATATTATATATTGTTTAAATTCTTATATCAGAAGTTAACGAAGTTATATATTTTTACTTAAAAAATCAATTAGTAAAAACACCTAGTTTTATAAAAATATAACAAAATGTAAGCACTAGAGTTTTTGATATTTTTAACAAAAACTTTTCTCGAATTCATTTGTTTAATTAAAATTTTATTCGGAAACTTTGTTCAGAACAAAAAAAGACATGAATTTTATTCAAATCCATCATCATCATTTTTACAATTCGGCTCAGGCGAAGTAAAAATGTATTGAATAAAGTCAACATATTTAGAAACCCGTTTGAGACAATCAAGCGGGTTTTTATGTTTTCCCGTTTGGTCATTGAGCGAAGTCGAAAAGAAAGCGGATATCTTTTTATCCGCTGAAACAAATAAACGGATCAACGGATAAACAATAAAAAAGAAAAAATGAACAAATTAAGAATTGCCATTCAAAAGTCAGGGAGATTAAATGAAGACTCTCTCAGTTTAATTAAAGATTGTGGAATTTCAATAGACAACGGAAAAGATCAGTTAAAAGCTTCGGCAAGAAACTTTCCTTTAGAGGTGTTTTATTTAAGAAACGGAGACATTCCTCAGTACTTAAGAGATGGTGTGGTAGACATCGCTATAATTGGCGAAAACGTATTAATTGAAAAAGGAGAAGACTTACAATTTACAGAACGTTTAGGTTTTTCTAAATGTAAAGTTTCATTGGCCATTCCAAAGAATCAACAATATTCAGGAATGGCGTATTTTTCGAATAAAAGAATTGCAACTTCATATCCAAATACGGTAAAGAAATTCTTAAATGAAAAAGGAATTGCAACTGATATTCATATCATTAACGGTTCTGTAGAAATTGCCCCAAACATTGGTTTAGCAGACGGAATTTGTGATATTGTTTCTAGTGGAAGTACTTTATTTAAGAACAATTTAAAAGAAGTGGAAGTGCTCTTAAAATCAGAAGCTGTATTAGCAGTTTCTCCAAAGATTTCAGAAGAGAATCAAGCAATACTAAATAAACTACAATTTAGAATTCAATCTGTTTTAAAAGGGAAAAATTCTAAATACGTGTTGTTAAATGCACCCAATGATAAATTACAAGATATTTTAGATGCCTTGCCTGGTATGAGAAGTCCAACAGTTTTACCTTTAGCGGAAGAGGGTTGGAGTTCTGTACACTCTGTGATTAGTAAAAATCAATTTTGGGAAATTATTGATGAACTAAAAGAAAAAGGAGCAGAAGGAATTTTAGTTTGTCCAATTGAAAAAATGGTGTTGTAATGAAAACAATAAAATATCCAGCAAAAGAAGATTGGTTACAGATTTTACAAAGACCAACTCAAACTGTTAATGATATTGAGGCGACTGTGAATCAAGTTTTTACAGATGTGGAAAGAAATGGAGATACTGCCATTCAAAAGTATACCTCTTTATTTGATGGAGTAGAATTAACAGCATTTCAAGTAACTCAAGAAGAAATAGAAATTGCAAGCAAAGCAGTTTCTGATGATTTAAAACAAGCAATACAATTAGCAAAATCGAATATTGAAACTTTTCACGAAGCACAAAGCACAGACATGGTATTTAAAGAAACCATGCCGGGTGTAGCATGTTGGCAAGAAAAAAGAGCCATTCAAAAAGTTGGCTTATATATTCCAGGTGGAACAGCTCCTTTGTTTTCAACAGTTTTGATGTTATCGGTTCCTGCAAATATAGCAGGTTGTCAAGAAATCGTTTTGTGTTCTCCACCCAACGCAGAAGGGAAAATTGCCAATGAAATTTTGTATACAGCAGAACTGTGTGGTGTCACTAAGATTTTTAAAGTAGGCGGAATTCAAGCGATAGCAGCAATGACATTTGGAACCACTAGTATTCCTCAAGTCTATAAAATCTTCGGACCTGGAAATCAATTTGTCACAGTTGCTAAACAGATTGCTACCAAATATGGTGTTGCAATTGATATGCCAGCCGGACCAAGTGAATTATTAGTCATGGCAGACGATACAGCCAATCCAGCATTCGTCGCTTCAGATTTGTTGAGTCAAGCAGAACATGGAGTCGATAGTCAAGTGATTCTAGTCTCAACTTCAGAAAGTTTTGTTACTCAAGTTTCTACAGAAATTGATAAACAAATTAAGAAGCTGCCAAGAAAAAAGATAGCGGCAAAAGCTATAGAAAACTCAAAATCTATTCTGGTAAAAGATTTCAGAGAAGCATTGGCATTAATTAATGAATATGGACCAGAACACTTTATTGTTTGTACAGAAGATGATGATTTCTTTGTCGATAGAATTATCAATGCAGGTTCTGTTTTTATAGGAAACTACACGCCAGAAAGTGCAGGAGATTATGCATCAGGAACCAATCATACGTTACCAACCAACGGATTTACAAAAGCATATTCTGGAGTGAATCTAGATAGTTTCACAAAAGCAATTACCTTTCAGAAAATAACTGAAAAAGGAATTCAAAATATTGGGAAATCAATAGAATTAATGGCAGAAGCCGAAGGTTTACAAGCACATAAAAATGCGGTAACTTTACGATTAAAAGAGTTAAAATAATAATGTCATTCCGACCGAAATGGAGGAATCTCAACAATAAGATTGCTTCTCACGCTAACACGTGATCGCAAAGACAAATAGAATAAAATATTGAATATGAATATTCAAAATTTAGTAAGAGAAAACATCAAAGCTTTACAGCCCTATTCATCAGCAAGAGATGAATTTAAGGATGCTTCTGATGACATGGTTTTTATTGATGCAAATGAAAACCCTTTTGATACAGGTGTAAATAGATATCCAGATCCACAGCAAAATTTGGTAAAGGATCAATTAGCCAATATAAAAGGAGTTTCTAAAGAACAAATTTTATTAGGAAACGGAAGTGATGAAGTCTTGGATTTAATTTTTAGAGTTTTTTGCGAACCTAAATTAGATTCAGTAATTGCATTGCCGCCTACTTACGGAATGTACAAAGTATTAGCGAATACCAATGATATTAAACTAATCGAAGTTCCTTTAACCAAAAGCTTTCAGCCAGATGTAAATGAAATTTTGGACTTCTATAATTTACAAGCAAAGATCTTATTCATTTGTTCTCCAAACAATCCAACAGCGAATAGTTTTGATGCTGATAAAATTGAAAAATTAATTCAAGACTTTAGTGGAATTGTAGTGATTGATGAAGCTTATATTGACTTTTCTTCACAAGAGAGTTGGATTAGCAGGTTGAACAATTTTCCAAACCTAATTGTTACACAAACCTTATCAAAAGCTTATGGTTTAGCAGGTATTAGATTGGGAGTTTGTTATGCTTCCACAGAAATAATTTCGGTTTTAAATAAAATAAAACCGCCTTATAATGTAAATCAGCTAACTCAAGAAGCAGCTTTAGAGAGATTGAAGAATCAGGATCAGGTGAATCAAGAAGTACAAGAAATCATATCAGAAAGGAATCAATTAATAGTTGATTTACAGGAAATTGTCTTGGTTAATAAAATCTATCCATCGGATGCTAATTTTTTATTGGTAAAAGTAGATGATGCCAATAAAAGATATGATCAATTAGTTAAACAAGGAATTGTAGTTCGCAATAGAAGCAACCAAGTTTTATGCGAAAACTGCTTACGATTTACAGTTGGAACTTCAAACGAAAATAAGAGATTGATTGAAGTTTTAAAAGAGTTAAATTAGTATGTCATTCCGACCGAAGTAGAGGAATCTAATTAAAAAGATTTCTCAATCACTTTTAAGTTCATTTCGAAATGACAGAAGCAAATAATAAAATAGATACCCAATCAGTTGGAATCATAAAAGAATAATTATGAGTAAAAAAGTTTTATTTATAGACAGAGACGGAACCTTAGCAATTGAACCACCTATAGATTATCAATTAGATAGTTTTGAAAAGCTAGAGTTTTACCCAAAAGTATTTCAATACTTAAGTAAAATCGCTAAAGAATTAGATTTTGAATTGGTGATGGTGACCAATCAAGATGGTTTAGGAACGGAAAGTTTCCCTGAAGATACATTTTGGCCAGTTCATAATTTTTTGGTGAAGACTTTTGAGCAAGAAGGAATCGTATTTAAAGATCAAATTATTGATAGAACTTTTGCAAAAGACAATGCATCTACTAGAAAACCAAATACTGGCTTATTAACCCAGTATTTCTCTGATGAGTATGATTTGGCTAATTCATATGTTTTAGGAGATCGAATGACCGATATAGAATTGGCTAAGAATTTAGGCGCAAAAGGAATTTTTATCAATGACAATAATACCGAAGGTGAAGATGAATTAACCGTTGCTAAAGAAGAATTAAAGCAATTCATTGCTTTAGAAAGTAATGATTGGGAAGAAATCTATGAATTTTTAAAAGTAAAAGATAGAACCGGAAGTATTTCTAGAAATACGAATGAAACAAAAATTCAAATCGATTTAAATTTAGACGGAACAGGAAAAAGTAATATTTCAACCGGAATCTCATTTTTTGATCACATGTTAGATCAAATTGCTCGTCACGGTCAATTAGATTTAAATATTTTAGTAAAAGGAGATTTAGAAGTTGATGAACACCATACTATTGAAGACACTGCTATTGCTTTGGGTGAATTATTTGCTGAAACATTAGGTAATAAATTAGGTATCGAACGCTATGGTTTTTGTTTGCCAATGGACGATTGTTTAGCACAAGCAGCGATTGACTTTGGTGGTAGAAACTGGTTAGTTTGGGAAGCAGATTTTAAACGTGAAATGGTTGGGAAAATGCCAACAGAAATGTTTATGCATTTCTTTAAATCTTTTACAGATGGTGCTAAATGTAATTTAAACATCAAAGCAGAAGGAACCAACGAACATCACAAAATAGAAGCAATTTTTAAAGCATTCGCAAAAGCGATTAAAATGGCTGTAAAAAGAGATGTAGAAAAAATGATTTTGCCATCAACAAAAGGAATGCTTTAATAATTACAAAAGATGTCAGTTCGAGTGATTTCAATTCATTGAAATCGTATCGAGAACAAAATAACATCTCGATACAAATTTGATAAATCAAATTCACTCGATGTGACAAATAGGTTTAAATAATAGAAAAAATGAAATTAGTCATTATCGATTACGGTGCTGGAAACATCAAAAGCATTCAATTTGCTTTCAAGAGATTAGGAGTTGATGCCATTTTATCTAGCAATATTGAAGAAATTAAAGGAGCAGATAAAATAATATTCCCTGGTGTTGGTGAAGCAAGTTCGGCAATGAAAATGTTGAAAGAATCTGGTTTAGACATTATTATTCCAACTTTAAAACAACCTGTTTTAGGGATTTGTCTAGGGATGCAATTAATGTGCAATCAAACAGAAGAAGGTAATACCCAAGGTTTGGGAATTTTTGATGTGACTGTAAAGAAGTTTTCTAAGGATGTAAAAGTTCCGCAAATGGGCTGGAATACCATTACAAACCTTCAATCTGATTTGTTTGAAGGACTAACAGATAAAGATTATATGTATTTGGTACACAGTTATTATGCAGAAAATTCATCAGAAAGTATCGCTAAAACAACCTATGATGTAGAATATGCTTCAGCGTTGCAAAAAGATAATTTCTACGGAGTGCAATTTCACCCAGAAAAGAGTGGGAAATCAGGGGAGAGGATTTTACAAAACTTTTTAAACTTATAGGATGAGAATCATACCAGCTATAGATATCATTGAAGGGAAATGTGTTCGACTCACAAAAGGAGATTATAACACAAAGAAAATATATAATGAAAGTCCATTAGAAGTAGCTAAAGAGTTTGAGGCTGCTGGAATTCAATACTTACATGTCGTAGATTTAGATGGTGCAAAAGCGAGTCATATTGTCAATTACAAAGTTTTAGAACAAATTGCATCCAAGACCAATTTAAAAATTGATTTTGGTGGTGGATTAAAGTCAGATAAAGATTTACAAATTGCTTTTAATTCTGGAGCAAATCAAATTACAGGAGGAAGTATTGCTGTAAAAAAACCAGAAATATTTGAAAGTTGGATTGCAAAATTCGGAGCAGATAAAATCATTTTAGGAGCAGATTGTAATAACGAAAAGATAGCGGTTAGTGGATGGCAAGAAGAAAGTGATTTAGAGGTGATTCCCTTTATTAAGAACTATCAATCTAAAGGAATTAGTTATGTAATTTGCACAGACATTTCAAAAGACGGAATGTTAGAAGGACCTTCATTTGAATTGTACCAAAGAATTTTAGAAAATACACCTAAGATAAAATTAATTGCTTCTGGTGGAATTTCAACATTTGATGAAATTCCAAAACTAGCGGATATGAATTGCGAGGGAGTTATTATTGGTAAAGCAATTTATGAAAATAGAATTAGTTTAAAACAACTAGAGAATTATATAGTAAAGAACTAGAATGTCATTTCGAGCGGAGTCGAGAAATCTCAAGAAGACCTTTCGACTGCGCTCAAGGTGACATAAGAAGAAACATATGCTAACAAAGAGAATTATACCCTGTTTAGATATTAAAAACGGACGAACTGTAAAAGGTGTCAATTTTGTCAATTTAATTGATGCAGGAGATCCTGTAGAATTGGCAAAGCAATACGCTGAAATTGGAGCAGACGAGTTAGTTTTTTTAGATATTTCAGCTACTTTAGAAGGAAGGAAAACCATGCACGATATGGTGTTACGTGTTGCAGAACAAGTAAATATTCCGTTTACAGTTGGAGGTGGAATTTCATCTGTAGAAGATGTTGATGACTTATTACATTGTGGAGCTGATAAGGTTTCCATCAATTCTTCGGCTGTAAAAAGACCAGCGTTGATCAATGAATTATCACAAAAATTCGGAAGTCAGTGTGTCGTTGTTGCCATCGATGCTAAACAACTTGATGGAAAGTGGATGGTGCATTTAGCGGGTGGAACAATTCCTACAAAGTTAGATTTGTTTGATTGGGCAAAAGAAGTAGAAAGTAGAGGAGCAGGAGAGATTTTGTTTACCTCTATGGATCATGATGGTACGAAAGCTGGTTTTGCAAATGAAGCTTTGGCAAAACTATCAGCATTGGTAAATATTCCAATCATAGCTTCAGGTGGAGCAGGAACTGTTAAGCATTTTGTTGATACATTTACACTAGGGAAATCAGATGCAGCATTAGCAGCCAGTGTTTTTCACTTTGGTGAAATTCCAATTCCAGAATTGAAAAAAGAATTAAGAAATAATAATATAGAGGTGCGATTATAAAAAATGTCATTTCGAGAACATTTCGATAGAGTCAATATAAAACCTCAATGACCAATCCTTGGTGGCTGAGGCTCTCGAAGTCACTTTAAAATATAAAAAACATGAACATAGATTTCAATAAAAACTCAGATGGCTTAGTGCCAGCAATCATTCAAGATGCAACTACAAAAAACGTTTTGATGTTAGGTTATATGAATCAAGATGCTTTTAATGCAACACAAGAAACAAACAAAGTAACCTTCTTTAGTAGAACCAAAAATCGTTTGTGGACTAAAGGAGAGGAAAGCGGTAATTTTTTAAACTTGGTTGACATCAAACTAGATTGTGATAACGATACTTTGTTAATTCAAGTAAATCCAGTTGGACCAACATGTCACAAAGGTTCTGACACATGCTGGAACGAAGGAAATGATAATTCTTATGGTTTTATTACTAAATTGGAAGAGACTATCACAAATAGAATTGAAGACGCTGACGAATCAAAATCTTATGTTGCTTCACTATTTAAGAAGGGAATCAATAAGATTGCTCAAAAGGTAGGAGAAGAGGCCGTAGAAGTTGTTATTGAAGCCAAAGACAACAATGATGACTTGTTTTTAAACGAAAGTGCAGATTTGTTGTTTCATTATTTAATGCTACTACAAGCAAAAGGTTTTAAATTGAATGATGTTGTGGATGTATTAAAAGGTAGAGAGAAGTAAATACCTATGCCACCTGCAGTGGCCACCAAACTAAAAAGATTTTTTTCAGTTCACCAGTGTTTGTCTTTATCCAACACAAGGGTGAAAATTGTCGTTGTAAATAAGTTGAACTTTCCGTCAGAAAGTCATCATAAGACAACCAATCTATATTGGTGTGTGGAATTATCAACCAATCTTTTTTACTAGGAATGTAGAATTTTGCATTTTTAAATTGCGACAATTCTTCTTGATGGATATAAAAACCAACAATACAATCTTTATTTATACTTGATTCAATGGCTGTATTCATCCTAAAAGGAACAAACAATTGTGCTTTAAAATAGACTTGTTGCTCTATATCTTTTACATTTAAATCAATGCTTTCCAGATACTCTAAGCATTCTTTAGAGTAGAGTAGTGGCAATTGCTTTTGTTGAAGCTTGTCTAACTTCTCTACCAAACTATCTTTTCTATTAGGGCCAATCCAATGCTGTAAAGGATCTTTTCCTAGAGACGCATCATATAGATAAAACTTGTAGATAATTTCTAAATGAATGGGTTTCTCGCCCTTTAAGAGGATACAATCCAATTCGCCTAAGGTGATTTTATTTTTTGATATTTGAATATTTTCTGCAATCGTTTTTATAGAATTATCCTTAGATAATTGATAAGATACAAAACGCTCTACATATTTCCCCAATCGTTGATTGGCATCAATTGCTATATCAAATGAAAGTGATTTTTGCTCAATTTCAAATTGAGTTAACTTATACACTTTATTAGATTCCCATAAAGTGGGTGTTTTCATAAAACCTTCAAAACGTTGTTGGATGCTATTCATTTATTTTTTTGGTCATTGAGGTTTTACATTGAGTCTATCGAAATGCTCTCGAAATGTGGTCATTGAGGCTCTCGAAATGACACTGTTTTTATTATTTATTATAATCATCATTTGTGACTTCGAGTACCTCAGTCACCGTAATGTGGTCATTGAGGCTCTCGAAATGACATTACAATTTATCTCTATATGCTTTAGATAATTCTGGTAATTGATTAAAATTTCCTTCAATTAAAGCTTCTTTCTTTTTTCTACTCCAACCTTGAATTTGCTTTTCTCTGTTAAAAGCTTCGTCAATTCTATTAAAT
>CAJXRR010000027.1 GCA_913060575.1 uncultured Flavobacterium sp. | reverse complement strand
ACACAGAGTAGATCGTCGGCAGCGTCAGATGTGTATAAGAGACAGGATATAGAAAATAAACTTTCTATATTCGCTAACTTTACTAAAATTTAGTGCAACTAAGTTTTATCAAAAAACTGATTTTAATTTACTAAAAACAATGTTAAAAACCTCAAATACTTTTATAGCGAAAGCTACTTTACAAAGAGTTGGAAACAAGTTAAGTCAGGAATTGTGTCATGTAACCAATGCCGAAATTCCATTAACAGAATCTGAGGAAGAATTACTTAAAAATTTCTTTTTAAAGTCTATTAAGTCTAGCATAGACTTAATGAAATTCACGCATCATATTAGTTTAGATTACAATGCTGTTTATGGTAACACATCTAAATATTTAGATAAAGAGATTTCATTTATTGAATACTCTAATAGTATTTTAAATCATCTGTATGAAAAGTCTAATCATCCACAGATTAAAACTGGAGAGCTCTTTATTGTTCACTTTGAAGAATTTAAATTTCAGGATATCACAGTAGATGGAATTGGGATTTTTAAGATTGAAAATAAAATTGATTACCTGAAATTCAATCAACAAAATAATGATTTAGATTTTACCATCAACAAAGGTGTAAAACTGCAAAAGATTGATAAAGGTTGTGTGATTTTAAATACTGATAAATCTGATGGATATAGAGTATTATCTATAGATAACAATAGCTACGACGCTAATTATTGGAAGAAATCATTTTTAGATTTAGAAGAAGTGATGAATGATTCGTATCAAACCAAACATCATTTAGGATTGTTATCTAATTTTTCTAACACCATGGTAGAAAATAATGACACATTCATTCAAAAAGAATTTATTAGTCAAGGAATTCAATTATTTAATGATCATGAGGTAATCACCAAAGATTTACTTGAGCAAGAATTGTTAAGTCCTTTTGATGTGGTTGACTCCTACTCTCAATACAAAACTCAGTATAACAAAGAGAATAATCTAGACTTAGAAGAAAATTTTAATGTTTCACTAAACACTTTAAAAAAGGAAAAGCGTAAAATTAAAAGTCAGATAAACTTAGATACTAAAATTCAAATAAAGCTAGATTTAAGTGAAGGTGATACTGTAAAAGACAATATAGAAAAAGGCTTTGACGAAGAACGAAAAATGCACTTTTACAAAGTATTTTATAACGAAGAAACGTAGTTGAACTCATAAAAAAAATCCCCAATCTTTAGTAGATTGGAGATTCATTTTTTAAATAAATAACATTTGTGTTCCATCTTCATTGGCCCTATTGTAAAAATCTCCAATGGTTATGATTCCATCCAAATCATCTATGAGATCTTCTTTCTTTAAATGAAACATATCAATCGCTAATTTACAGCCCCATAATTTACATCCTGAATCTGAAAGTATTTCTAAAAACTCACCAATAGGTGGCATGTCTAATTTTTCCATTTCTTTCTTCATCATTTTAGTTGCCAATGCTTCCATTCCTGGCAATCCTCCAATCATAGTTGGAATATGTAAGGCTGGGTTTCCAACGGTAGCAACACGTAAATGCTCTAATTTATTTTTTTGTATGGCTTCTAATCCAAAAAAAGTAAAGAATATTTCAGACTCTATTCCTTCCATTCTTGCTCCATTTGCCATCACAAACGCGGCATATACATTTTCTATCGTTGCTTTTGATAAAATGAAAAGCATTTTTCTAACTTTTGTGCTCATAATTTTTAGGTTTAATTAAATACAACTTTTAGGTTTTGGAATTCCTGCAATCATTGTCGCCTTTTTTAAAGGTCCTCCTGGAAATAAACCATAAAATTCTTTGATATTGATCACACCACTTTTCTTGATACCTCTAATAGATAATGGTTCACTATTTTGATGTTTCTCCTGAATATATTCTATGACTTCCCAATGTTTTTCTTCCATCACAATTTCACATTCTCCTGCGATACATTCAGCTACTTCTCTATCCCATTGATTAAAATCAATTAAATATCCTTCCTCATTAACATCTACTTCTTTGTTTATAAATACTTTTTTCATGATATCATTAATTTAATGTTTGACTCTCTTTAATTTTTTTTCCTTTTTCTGACATTGTTGCCGATACAAAAGGAATATGAATTCCTTTAATTAGCATGTTCCAATAGATCCAACGAAATGCCATTTTTCCCATATGATTAATTCTGCTTTCTTTTAAAAGGCTTAAAGGTCCTATGCCAGGAAATGGAAACGACCCTTCTACAGGTTCTTGGGTATAATTAAAATCTATCAATAAGGCTTTGCCATTCCCTGTTTCAATGAAACAATTTGCATGACCATCAAATTCTTCTTTTAATTCTTCTCCGTTGATATATCTAAGAATATTATCTGCTAAAATTTCAGCTTCAAAATGTGCAACCGATCCCGCTTTAGAAGCCGGAAGATTTGTAGTATCTCCAATTGCAAAAATATTTTCATAATCCCTTGTTTGTAAAGTTGCTTTATTGGTAGGAACAAAATTTAAATCGTCTCCCATTCCAGAGCGTTCAATGAGCTGGTCTCCCATATTTGTAGGTACCGTTACTAATAAATCGTATGCTACTTCTGTGTCTGCGTAATCAATTATTTTATTGTTCTCATAATCAACTCGCTCTATATTGAAATCTGTCACTTCTTTAATATTCTTCTCTTCCAATAAATAATGTAATGCTTTGGTCGCTTTGGGTTTTGTAAATGCGCCGCTCAGAGGGGTCACATATGTAATATCTACCTTGTCTCTCATGCCTTTACTTTTAAAATAAGAATCGGCAAGAAAAGCAAACTCTAAAGGAGCTACAGGGCATTTAATTGGCATTTCAGTAATATGTATCACCAGTTTTCCACCTTCCCAGTCTCGCAATTTGTTCCGCAAAGCTTTAGCACCTTCATAAGTATAAAAATCGAAAATATTCTTATACCACATTGGCCCATCCATCCCTTCTATTTCTCCAGGGGCAATTTTTGTCCCAGTAGCAACAATTAGGAGGTCGTAAGTGAGTTCTTTGTTATTTTCAAGTTGAATTTTATTCTCTTCTGGAATTATGAGATCTACCTTGGTATTGATATAATTCACATTCTTTGGAATAAATTTACTCCCTTTCTTTTTTACTTGTTTAGTTGTATAAATATCAAAAGGAAGAAATAAAAAACCGGGTTGATAGTAATGTGTTTTATATTGATCTATGATCGTAATAACCCAATCGTTTTTAGATAATTTTGGCTCAAGGTGATTTGCCATCATCGTTCCAGCTGTACCAGCACCTAATATTATTAAATTTTTCATGATTACCTTTTATTTATAGCGTAAAATTATGTGATTTTCATCGCAGATGGTATGATAAAAATCATGTTTCATATCCTATGTTTTCTTATAAAAAATCAAAAAAGGTTCGCTATAAATAACGAACCTTCTCATACTGATTATTTTTTATTATTAAAAGTATAGTTGATCCCAAAAGCAATCATAGAGGTAGTCATGTCGTAAGAAACTTCACTACCCGGAATAGCACCATAGGGAGGGAAATTAGGAATAAAAGCAGGATTTAATAAAGGTCCTGATGTTTTTCCATTACTTGTACCATAATGATACAAAGCATCCAAGGTAACACGATCGTTGAAAACGTAACTTATCCCTAATTGATAAGCACTTTCTATAACAGCTGTAGCGGGAATATTAAAGAATGTAACCTCACTAGCAACAGGATTCGAATTATAAGTATACCCTAAACGCAATGGTAATTTATTGATTCCTTTGTATTGCAAACCTGCAGAGATTACAGAGATACTATTCCATCCAAACCCTGAAACAGATGCCGTATTTGTCCAACCTGTTTTAGAAAAACCATCCGTGTTCTCATAATCTACATATCTATAATCTAAGGCTAGATCAAAATCATTCTTAGAATATCCTAAACCTATAGAATAAATAGCAGGATAGTCCATATTAAAGCTGTTCGATCCAGTAGCTCCATCTAAATATGTGTTGTCAAATTCGAAATCGCTAAAATATTGTGGTGTCTTATAAGAAACACCTACTTTAAATCCGCTCTCGGCTTCGTAAAACACTCCAAATTGCATTCCAAACCCTAAGACAGACGTTTTATCTGTAGAAGGATATCCAGCGGCAGTTGGATTGGCAGTTGGATTCGGCATTAATTCTAATGCTGCGTAATTAATGGTAGGTTCTACTCCAACTGAGAGTCTATCTGAAAGTTCATAAGCCCAAGTAAACCCTATTTGTAACAACATATAATCAGATTCAATTCGTCCAAATCCACCGAAACTTTGTGGTGCATTAATAGGATTGGTAGCACTTTCTGGAAATGTAACTCCAAAACCACTAATTCCAAATGCAGAAATTCCATAAGTGTGCTTGCTATCTTCTTTTCCCCAAACATAAGCTATAGAAGGGAGTATCGAAGTGCCTCTTGCATCATCAGTACTTCCACTGAAAAAATTTCCAGTAGGCTGTCCAAGGTTATTAAACTCAGGAACAATTGAGTATAATTTTGGTGAAGAAAAGAATAAGCCTAGGTCTAGTTTTAAGATTTGCCCATTAAATGTTGAAATTGATGCTGGATTCCATTGCAATGCTCCAGAAATATCAATCGGCTGTGCTGTAGCTGCTCCACCCATAGACATATTTTTGGCACCTACTCCTTGTAAGATGTGACCCGTTTGTCCGAATAATGTAAACGAAAATAGTAGCGCTACGAACGTTAATGAATGTATTCTCATAATATAAATTTTTAAAGATTAAACAATGATTTATACTATCAATAAAGGTAGGATACAGGTATTATGACAACTATGATTTTTGTCATATAAAGAAATAGTTTACAGATGCGTAACTGACTGAATAGTCATCAAGTTTTTCTAACTTCCAGTAGGTATTTAATTTGAATTTAAAAACGCTTTCAACTCTTCATAAGAGTTAATTTTAATAGCTACCTTTTCCTTATCAATTACTTTCTCTATCTGAGGTGGAATATCAACTTTAACAGGCAAGGTTTCTTCTACAACATCCAAAAACTTTACGGGATGAGCCGTTTCTAAAAAGATTCCGAATTCAGTGTCCGATAAATCATACTTTTCCAATCCTAAAAAGCCAACAGCTCCATGTGGATCAGCAACATAAGATGATTTATTGTAGATATTTTTCATAGCTTCTCTAGTTTCGTGATCTGTAAAACTATAAGATGAAAAGGATTCTTTTAATGCAGACAGATGATTCTGAAACAACTCTTGAATTCTGATAAAATTACTTGGATTTCCAACATCCATCGCATTAGAAATCGTTGCTATAGAAGGTTTTGGATCGTATTTCCCATTTTCTAAATAATTAGGAACGGTGTCATTAACATTCGTAGCTGCAATGAAATGTTTTATGGGTAAGCCTAATTTTTGAGCCATCAATCCTGCACAGATATTTCCAAAATTCCCACTGGGAACAGAAAATACAATGTTTTTATGTTGTTGATGAACTTGCTTATAAGCAAAGAAAAAATAAAACATCTGTGGTAACCATCTTGCAACATTTATAGAATTTGCAGAAGTTAGTTTTCTAGAAATTTCTGTATCTAAAAAAGCAGATTTTACCATTTCTTGACAATCATCAAAAACACCATCAACTTCTAAAGCTGTAATATTATTTCCTAAAGTCGTTAATTGTTTTTCTTGAATATCACTTACTTTTCCGCTTGGATATAAAATAACAACCTTTACTCCTTTTGCATTTAAAAAGCCATTTGCAACAGCTCCTCCAGTGTCTCCAGAAGTAGCAACCAATACAGTCACTTCTTCTTTTTCATCTTGACTAAAGTATTCTAAACATTGCGACATAAAGCGTGCTCCAACATCTTTAAAAGCCATTGTTGGTCCGTGAAATAACTCGAGAGAACCAATGTTTTTATCAATTTTAACCACAGGAAAATCAAAAGAGATTGTTTTTTTAATAATTTCAATCAGTTTTGATTCAGGAATTTCATTTCCAACAAATTGTTTGATGACTTCAAAAGCAATTTGTTCATTAGAATAGTCACCAATATTCTTAAAAAACTCTTTAGAAATCGGTGTTATTGTTTCTGGAAAATACAAACCTCTGTCGGGTGCAATTCCATTAACAACTGCATCTTTAAAAGTAGTATTTGGTGATGTATGATTTAGGCTATAATAGTTCATTTTTTATTCATTAGTTGTGACTTTGAGAGCACTTCGACAAGCTCAGTATAACACCTCAGTCACCTATATTCTCTATTGTTTTTTTTATATCTTTTAAGATCCTTATTCCTTGTTGATTGATTTTTGATACGTGTACGTCGTAATCAATTCCTACATTTTTATAGACCAATGACATGGCTTCAGCAACTTTTTGAGCAGATGCTTCTCCTTTACACAAAGCAAATATAGATGGTCCAGAACCAGAGATTCCAGCTCCTAAAGCACCTGCAGCAATAGCGCTTGTTTTAACTTCATTAAATTCAGGGATTAGAATAGAACGATCGGGTTCAATAATTTCATCATGAAGAGATCTACTAATTAAATCGTAATTACTAGTATACAAACCACTAATTAATCCACCTAAATTACCCATTTGTACCACCATTTTGTTGAGTGAAACTTGTTGTTTTAAAACAGATCGAGCATCCGCAGTTTTAACTTCTATTTGTGGGTGAATGACCGTGGCATATAATTCTGATGGGGAATCAATTTTAATAACCTCTAAAGGGTCATAACTTCTTACCAAAGTAAATCCACCTAATAAAGCTGGAGCAACATTATCAGCGTGTGCAGAACCACTCGCTAGCTTTTCTCCTTGCATAGCAAAGAAAATTAATTCGTTTGCTGAAAAAGGTTTTCCTAATAATTCATTGATGGCAAAAACAGCCCCTGCAGAACTAGCCGCACTACTTCCAATGCCACTTCCTGGTTTGATGTTTTTATAAATTTCTATTTCAAATCCAAAATCAATATCAATATCAATGTTTTCTAATAACGCTAAACCCGCAACACCTGCAACATTATTAAGTGTTTCAAAAGGCAAATCTTGACCAATAATTTTAGTGATTTTGATTCCTTTTTCTTTAACTTTTCTAACTACCATCTCATCTCCAACAGTATCTAAACAAAGTCCTAGGATATCAAATCCACAAGAAACATTGGCAATGGTCGCTGGCGCAAAAATTCTAATTTCTTCCATTTCTATGCCTGCTCAGGCAGGTCTCTTTTTAACATTAAGAATCATAATAAAAAACATCTTCTCTCTTATTTCTCTTCTCTCTTCTCTAATTCATCATACTTTTAAATATTCCCAATCCGTATTACATCTGCAAAAATACCCGAAGCTGTAACATCGGCTCCTGCTCCTGCTCCTTTGATGATTAAAGGTTGTTCTGAATATCTATCTGTGTAGAACAATACAATATTATCACTTCCTTCCAAATTATAAAAAGAATGTGTTGGGTCTATTAGTTGCAATCCAACATTTGCTTTTCCTTCTTCAAATTCGGCTACATATTTTAAACGACAGTTTTGATCATTTGCTTCTGAAAATATCTTTTGAAAATGAGCTTCATACTTTGTTAACGATGCATAAAAATCATCATTATTTGTTGTATCTAAAGCCTCTTTTGGTAAAAATGATTTGTTTGTAATATCATTTAATTCCATTTGAAAACCACTTTCTCTTGCTAAAATTAAAATCTTTCTAGCTACATCTACACCGCTTAAATCAATTTTAGGATCTGGTTCTGTATACCCTTCATTAGCGGCTTGTTGAACCACATCGTGAAAAGTAGTTGCTGCATTAAAGTTATTAAACACAAAGTTTAAACTTCCAGACAAAACAGCTTGAATCTTATGAATTCTATCACCAGAAGCTATTAGGTTTTTTAAGGTATCAATAATTGGTAATCCGGCTCCTACATTGGTTTCAAATAAGAACGGAGCATTTGATTTTCTAGAAACCTCTTTTAATGTACTATAATTTTCAAAACTTGAAGCACAGGCAATTTTATTACAGGTTACAACACCTATGTTTTCGCTTAAATATTGTTCATACATTTCAGATACTTGCTGATTAGCAGTATTGTCTATAAAAACACTGTTACGCAAGTTGAGTGTGTTGATTCTTGTGAAGAAACTATTTAAAGTTGATTTTTCTCCTTGCTCTAATAGTTTTTTCCAATGGGTTAAATCGATGCCATCTTCATCAAAAAACATAGTTCTAGAATTAGAGATTCCGATAACTCTAATCTTTAGTTTTAGGTTCTTTTTTAAATATTTTTCTTGTTGGTGAATTTGTCCTAAAAAACGTTCACCTACATTTCCAACCCCTGTCACAAAAAGGTTTAGCTGTTTAACTCTTTCTTCAAAAAATCGCTCGTGCAAAGTGTTTAAAGCTTTCTTAGCATCCTTTTTATCGATGACAGCAGAAATGTTTTTTTCTGATGCTCCTTGTGCTATTGCACGAATATTGACGTTGTTTTTCCCTAAAGAACTAAACATTTTACCACTGAGACCCTCTTGGTTTTTCATGTTATCTCCAACCAAAGCAATGATACAAAGATTAGATTCTCCCTTTACTGGCTTTACTTTTTGTAATTGAATTTCATATTCAAAAACTTCATCAATAACCTCTTGCGCTTTTTGTGCATCAGCATCAGCAATCGCAATACAAATAGACAATTCTGAAGACGCTTGTGTGATTAAGATAATATTGATTTGATGTTGATAAAGAACTTCAAAAAGACGTTTAGAAAATCCTGGAATTCCAACCATTCCATTTCCCTCTAAGGTTACTAATGTGATATCTTCTATATGACTGATTCCTTTTACAGGTTTGTTTTTACTGGTTTCTTTAGTAATTAATGTTCCTTCGTCTTTTGGTTTAAAAGTGTTTTTAATTCGGATTGGAATCTCTTTTTGCAAAACCGGTTGTATCGTTGGAGGATAAATTACTTTAGCTCCGAAATGAGATAATTCCATAGCTTCATGATACGATATATGAGCAATTTCAGAAGCTTGTTTTACAATTTTAGGATTAGCAGTATACATTCCGCTGACATCGGTCCAGATTTGTAATTCGTCTGCAGCTAAAGCAGCAGCTAGTATTGCAGCTGTATAATCAGATCCTCCTCTTCCTAAAGTTGTTGTCTTTCCATCAATAGTTCTTGCTACGAATCCAGGTAAAATGGTTACTTTTTGAGTATGACTTTTAAAATATTCCTGACATTTTTTATTTGTGGCTGTAAAATCGACTACCGCATTATTGTAGTTGTTAGAAGCTACAATCAATTCTCTACTGTCTTTATAAACCGTTTCAAAAATTGTATTTGCAGCTTTGGCTATAATGTATGATGATAATAATTCACCAAAACTAGAAACTTTAGCCAAGGTCTTTGGTGTCAATTCTCTCAATAAAAAACAACCTTCATAAATAGTTTCTAGATGATTAAAAAGCTGTTTTACATAGCTAATAATGGCACTTTGATCTTTTACAGGAATCAGTTCTTTAATGACATCAAAATGATGTGTTTCTAAATCTTTAAGAACATCTAGATACTCCTTGTTTTTTTGAGAGGCTAATGTTGCTCCTTTAATTAAAGCATCGGTAGTTTTACCAAACGCAGAAACCACCACGACTACTCTTTGATTTTCTGAAGACTTGGCTACAATGTCTAATACTTGTTGTATGTTTTTTGAATTGGCTACTGATGATCCGCCAAACTTTAATACTTTCATTTTGAAAAGTTTTAAAAGAGAATATTCTTTTTACTGTTTTAATATTCGATAATTCGAAATATATAGATAACCTGATTTGATATGTGAAATAATAAACCCTTAAAGGGTCATTGTAGAAATCGTAGTAATTACAAAAGAAGAGCGAACTAGAATAGTCGCTGAAGAGTTCATAATATTTTCTTTTGTTAAATACATGCTCCAAATGTATTGTTTATTTTCAGTTGACAAAACTTTTTTCAAACTTCAACTAAACTTTTGTGAATCTGATAAAATTAACTGGTGAAATTTGTAGAATATTTATTTTTAATGATTTCTCCAATTGGTTTATTCTGAATATTACTTTCTAACCAAGAAATAATATCTAAATATAAAAAGGCTCTACTTTCATAGGGATCATCTTCAAAGGTCTTTAATTTAGAATGCAAAGCAATAAATGCTTTCTTAATGTCTTGAGGATAAATATTTTGTAGGCTTTTAATGAATTTAATCATCTCTTTTTGAACTTCATGTAGGTCATTCATTTTCAATAAAAACTTGTACGTACTTTTTAATAAAGTCTCAATATGATAATCATAACCTGCTTCATAGTGTGCAAATAAATTCAGAATTCTAGAAAAACATAATAAGTCTTCTCGCATGGATAAAGACTTGTTTGAAATGATTTTATCTAGATAAAAAATACATAGATCATTATCTCCAGAGCCAAAATACATACTAGCAAACTTGTAATAGAATGTCATTACATGATGTTCATCTATTCTATTTTCAAATAATTTTAGTTCATTATCAATTGTTGGTATGATGGTTAATCCTTCATCAAAATTACCATCAGCAAAATAGAGATTGATCTTATGAAGGTTAACATATAAAAAACTAAGTGCTTCAATATTATTATCAGACGGAAATCCTTCACTTATAATTATCCTTTCTAATCTATTGAGTATTTTTTGAAACTTATCTTTTCTTCTGATAAAGAATAGTGATTCTAACAAATAGTTATTTCCTTTTAAAAAAAATACTGGATGAGAATTAATCATCAATGGGTTTTCATAAAAAAGCTCAACCCATTTTGAAGCATATTTATAACAATTTAAAAAATCTTGGGTTAAAAAACTATACCACAAATGAGCTTTGTACAACCATAATTTTTCTCTAAAACCTAATTCACTGATTTCAAAATTAGGAAGTCTATTATGAAAATATTCTTTTATATATTGATTTTCTTTTTCATTTTTTACATACCCTGTTTTTAAAATGATGCTATACAGTTGCAATGATAAATTAGACAATTTACTCGCTATTACATTTAAAGCACTTAATTCTTTTGCTTGTATTGTAAGCTCATCGGCTCTATTGCTAATACTTCTTGTAATATACTGTGATTCAATTACTTTCTCTAACTCAACTACTTCATAAGCTAAGTTTTTTTCTTCATTAAGTATTGCAAATTCTTTTGCTTTTTCTAAAATTTTAAGACTTTGTTTGTACAAACCCTTATGATATAAAATAGAAGCAAAATCTAATTGCTCTCTAATTTGGGAGCGTGCATTTTGATGCGATGGACTTAACTTTAAACTAATTAAAATTTGTTTGTATAAATGCGCTTTTACATTAGCTAACTGTTGCTTTTTAATATCACCACTTTTTAATATAGACGCTTCATCATAGCTATTAGATTTATCTAAAGAATTAAACAAATTCAAAAATTTTGAATCGGTATTTACGCCTAACCTACCCACATATAATTTAAATTGTCGCTTTTCAGATTTTGAAAGCGATTTTATCAATTGAAATAAATTATCTTTTTGAGCCTTAGTCATATAGCAAACAACAACTTAATGTTTTGATTTTAAGTATTTTACATATAAATATTCTTGTTGAACATCGTAATAACATCAAATTGAAACGTCTCCAAGAACAATCCAAAATATAAATTCGTAAGACAATACAAAAATATATTTAGATAAATGTCAAATACAAATATTCAAATCTTTGATACTACGCTTCGAGATGGAGAACAAGTGCCTGGTTGTAAGCTAGATACACAACAAAAATTAATTATAGCAGACAGACTAGATAATTTAGGTGTTGATGTGATCGAAGCTGGTTTCCCTATTTCAAGTCCTGGTGATTTTAAATCTGTGGAAGAGATTTCTAAACTGGTGAAAAATGCTACAGTTTGCGGATTGACAAGAGCTGTTGAAAAAGACATCGAAGTTGCTGCACAAGCATTAACTTTTGCGAAAAAACCAAGAATTCATACAGGAATTGGAACTTCAGAATCGCATATAAAATACAAGTTCAATTCTAATAAAGATGATATTTTATTCAGAGCGTTTCAAGCGGTAAAATATGCTAAATCTTTTGTAGAAGATGTGGAATTTTATGCAGAAGATGCTGGTAGAACTGATAATGAATTTTTAGCGAGAGTTTGTGAACAAGCAATAAAAGCAGGAGCTACGGTTTTAAATATTCCTGACACCACAGGATATTGTTTACCTAGTGAGTATGGAGCCAAAATAAAATACCTTAAAGAGAATGTTAAAGGAATAGAAAAAGCAATTCTTTCTTGTCATTGTCATAACGATTTAGGATTAGCAACTGCAAATTCTATCGAAGGAGTAATTAATGGTGCTCGTCAAATTGAATGTACTATTAATGGAATTGGTGAACGCGCTGGAAATACAGCTTTAGAAGAAGTTGTGATGATTTTAAAACAACATCCTTACTTAAATCTAGATACCAATATCAATACAAAACATTTATATGGATTAAGTCAATTGGTAAGTGAAAGCATGGGTATTTATACGCAACCCAACAAAGCAATTGTTGGTGCTAATGCTTTTGCTCATAGTTCTGGAATTCATCAAGACGGTATGATTAAGAATCGTGAAACCTATGAAATTATCAATCCAAAAGATGTAGGAGTTACAGAATCTGCCATCGTTTTAACGGCAAGGAGTGGCCGAGCTGCTTTGGCGTATAGAGCAAAAAATGTAGGGTACGAATTAACAAAATTACAGTTGGATATCGTGTATGCTAACTTTTTAACTTATGCAGATCGTAAAAAAGAAGTCAATGATGAAGATATTCATCAAATTATAGAAACAAGTTCTGTTTCTCAACAAATTTTATCTGCATAATGGGAAAAACACTTTTTGATAAAATATGGGACAGTCATGTAGTAGATGCAATAGAAAACGGACCACAGGTTTTATACATCGACAAACATTTAATACATGAAGTTACGAGTCCGCAAGCTTTTAACGAACTGAAAGAACGTTCAATTCCTGTGTACAGACCCAATCAGATTGTTGCTACTGCAGATCATAATACGCCAACTATGGATCAGCATTTACCAATTAAAGATGCGTTGTCTAGAAATCAATTAGAACAGCTCTCTAAAAACTGTGCAGACAACGATATTACTTTATACGAATTAGGACACCAATACAACGGAATTGTTCATGTAATGGCCCCTGAATTAGGAATTACGCAACCAGGAATGACCATGGTTTGTGGAGATAGTCATACATCTACGCATGGTGCTTTTGGTGCCATTGCATTTGGAATAGGAACTAGTCAAGTTGCACAAGTATTTGCTAGTCAGTGTTTGTTGTTAACCAAACCTAAAAGCTTACGAGTTACAGTTAATGGAACTTTGAAAAAAGGTGTACTTCCAAAAGATGTCATTTTATACATCATCTCAAAATTAGGAACCAATTCTGGTACGGGATATTTTTGTGAATATGCCGGAGATGTTTTTGAAAACATGAGCATGGAAGGAAGAATGACCGTTTGTAATATGAGTATTGAAATGGGTGCAAGAGGCGGAATGATCGCTCCGGATGAAACTACTTTTGAGTATATCAAAGAGCGAAAATTTGCTCCACAAGGTGAGAATTTTGATAAAAAAGTAGCCTATTGGAAAACATTACCTTCTGATGATGATGCTGTTTTTGATCAAGAATACACCTTTGATGCAGCAGATATTGCTCCAATGCTTACTTATGGAACCAATCCTGGAATGGGAATTAAAATTACAGAGACCATTCCTATAGATGAAAATCCATCATTTAAAAAATCATTGGAATACATGAATTTTGAAGCTGGTGCCTCATTAATAAATCAACCTATAAATTATGTATTTATTGGGAGTTGTACCAATTCAAGAATTGAAGATTTTAGAGTTGCCGCAGATTATATCAAAGGAAAACAAAAAGCTAAAAATGTAACTGCTTGGTTAGTTCCTGGAAGCAAACAAGTAGAAACACAAATTATAGAAGAAGGATTAAAAGCTATTTTTGATGAAGCTGGTTTTGAACTAAGACAGCCGGGTTGTTCGGCCTGTTTAGCAATGAATGACGATAAAATACCGAAAGGTGAATATTGTGTTTCTACATCAAACAGAAATTTTGAAGGACGACAAGGACAAGGATCTAGAACTATTTTAGCAAGTCCTTTAGTAGCAGCTGCAACTGCTATAGAAGGCAAAATTATTGATATTACTAAACATTTAAATTAATATATGGTCATTTCGAGAATATTTCGACAAGCTCAATATAACAACTCAATGACCCTATAAATGTTGACTGAGATGTTATACTGAGCTAGTCTAAGTGCGCTCGAAGTCACAAATAATAAATATGAAAAAATTTACAAAAATAATATCCAAGGCAATTCCGTTAGCTGTAGAAAATGTTGATACAGATCAAATAATTCCGGCGCGATTTTTAAAAGCAACCGATAAAAAAGGTTTTGGAGATAATGTATTTAGAGATTGGCGATTTGATAAAAATGGTGCAATTAACACAGATTTTTCATTAAATAACCCAATATATACTGGAAGTATTTTAATTGCAGGCGATAACTTTGGTTGTGGTTCTAGTAGAGAACACGCTGCTTGGGCATTGGTGGGATATGGATTTAAAGTAATTGTCTCTAGTTTTTTTGCAGACATCTTTAAAGGAAATGCTTTGAACAATGGGTTATTGCCTTTGCAGGTTTCTCCAAAATTTTTGAGTATTTTGATGAAAACTGTTCAAGAAAATCCAGCTACAGAAATTGAAGTAGATTTAGAAAATCAAAAAATTTCAATAAAAAAATTAGAAATTTCAGAAGGTTTTGATATCGATCCTTATAAAAAAACTTGTCTGATTAATGGATATGATGATATCGATTATTTAGTAAGCAAAAAAGAAATGATTGAAGCTTTTGAAGCTCAAAGACTTTAAATATTAATTAACTAAAAAGAGATTTCCGTTTTCACGGAAACGAATATAAACCGATGAAATTAAACATAGCCGTATTACCTGGAGATGGAATTGGTCCAGAAGTAACCAAACAAGCAGTTAAAGTACTAAAAGCTATTGCGATGGAATTTGATCATACCTTCATTTTTAAAGAAGCGAAAGTTGGTGCTGTAGCTATTGATGAAACTGGAAATCCTTTACCAGATGAAACCTTAGATCTTTGCATGAATACAGATGCCATTTTATTTGGATCTATAGGTCATCCTAAGTACGATAATGATCCGTCAGCTAAAGTAAGACCAGAACAAGGTTTATTAAAACTAAGAAAATCATTGGGATTGTTTGCTAATATTAGACCCGTAAAAGCTTATGAAACTTTGATTGACAAATCTCCACTAAAGAAAGAAATCATTTCTGGAACAGATATTAGTATTTATAGAGAGTTGACTGGAGGAATTTACTTTGGTGAAAAACATACAAGTGAAGACGGAAATACGGCATCAGACTTATGTAAATACAGTCGTTTTGAAATTGAACGAATAGCACATTTAGCTTTTAAAGCGGCCCAAAATAGAGATAAAAAAGTAACCTTAGTTGATAAAGCTAATGTTCTTGAAAGCTCAAGATTATGGCGAAAAGTTGTGGGAGAAATTGCGAAACAATATAAAGATGTAACACTAGATTTCTTATTTGTAGACAATGCTGCCATGCAAATGATTTTAAATCCAAAACAGTTTGATGTCATTCTTACGGAAAATATGTTTGGAGATATTATTAGTGATGAAGCAAGTGTTATTGGAGGATCTATTGGTTTATTAGCTTCAGCATCTGTTGGAGAAAAATATGCTTTATTTGAACCTATTCATGGTTCTTATCCGCAGGCAACTGGGAAAGGAATTGCAAACCCGATTGCCTCTATTTTATCTGCCGCTATGTTACTAGATCATTTTGGTTTGTTTGACGAAGCAGCTTTGATAAGAAAAGGGGTTGATAAATCTTTAAAACTAGAAATTACAACACCTGATTTAAATACAAAAACCGATATGGTAACCACAACTAAAGTTGGTGACTTTATTGAAGATTTTATCAATAATCCTGGTGATACTAATGTAAATTTTTCTAATATTCACTTAGGTCAATCTACAATTATTTAGCAATCAATTATTAAAAAGAAAAAGGGCAACAATCAATGATTGTTGCCCTTTTTTTTAAGTTATATGAAGTTTACTCTTTGTGTTAAAATGATATTTGTGCACCTACAACTATTCCTATACTATTAGCATCTGCAACACTGTGAGTTGTTCCTGGAGCAAATGGCTGAAAATCTGCGCTACCGCTAATAAAGTTTAAAGGAGCAAATCCTTCTGTTCTAAATACCTCTACAAATAACTTTGCTGATTTATTCATTAACGCTGCTAGACCTAATACTATTTGACTTTGACGTTCCCAAGGAGATCCTTCTGCTCCAGCTCTAAAGTTAGAAAACTCTCCTGAAATTGTATAACGGACCTTATCACTCTGATTTAAGTCATATTTAGCTCCAAAATCTAAAGAACTAACTTTTGCAGCTTCAAATACGTTTAATGGAGGTGTTGGATTAAAAGTTCCGTCCCAAACGTCAGAGGTTTTAGCAAATCCTCCTTTAAGAATTAATCGATCATTAACAGTTAAAGTACCGTAATAAGTATATGCTGGATTATTATCCTGACAAGGAGAAAAATGTGTTACAGGAAAGCCTTGACAATAAGCACTTCCATGTAAATAAGAAGCCCCTAATAATAAGTTTACCTTTTCAGAAATATTGAAATTATAATTTACATCTCCTACAAAATTATTAAGTTTTGAAGGAACATTGGTTCCATCGCCAACTGGTGTATGCATTGCTCTGAATTGAGCACCTCCTTGTACAGCCATAAATTTAGCATGAAATCCTCCTTTAGTATAACCTACTTGAAGACCATAACCTAAGCCTCCAAAGGCATGCCACATAGTAGAATTTGTGAAAGGACTTACACTTCCTGTTTGCCCAAAAGGAGCATCCATTTTTCCAATAGCTCCATATAAAGGAAACGAATTTAAATCACCAAAGACAACAAATCCTTTTCTTAATTGAACTTGATTTCTTGATAATGTAGTAATAGTACCTGCTCCAAAGCTTTGCTCTGGATTATACAATAATTCTGCATGAGTTGTTATCCAACTATTGACTGTAGCAGTAATTGAAAATTGAAAAGAGTGAATAACTGCTTCACTAACGCTTTTACCTATTTGATTGTTTGCTGTTGGATGTCTCATCAAGTAAGCAAATTTAGAATCGGTATTTGATCGTTGATAATCGAAAATACTGATTAAAGATGATCCAATGATTAAGCGATTGTTTTGAATAGCACCGTTCTTCCTTTCTTCTAAAAGAATATTAACTTTTCTTAAATTCTGGTTTTGATCTAGCATCTTGTAAGAGAAATCTGGATTAAAACCAACAGTTTTGATACCTATAGTATCATTTTGCGCGAATACTACGCTTCCTACAAATAGAAAGACTAAAAATGTTTTGTTCATCATTTAATTTGGTTGATTGTTATTAGGAATTAAACATATATCAATTATTTGTTAAAAAAATTAACATAGTATAAGAAAGTGTAAAATAATATTAAACAGTTACTGCCGCCTTCTTAGATTTTCTATAAAGAAAAGAGTTGAAAATATTTCTTTTTCCGAAGTTATTGATCGATTTGCTATTGACAAATTTGTTGAATAAAATTTTATTCACACCAAAGTATTCGTAGGTATTACCATCTGTAAAGGTAACTTCCATCAACATACTTTTATGATGATAATCCTCTACTCTAAATTCTGTAATTGTTTTTTTGTAGTCTTCTAAATTAGCAGCTTTTGTTTCTGGAGCAATACTTACTAAAAAATGATAACCATCAATGATTTTTTGACTTATCTCTCCTGCTTCGTTCTTTTTGTCTTCTTCTAAAAACTTATCAGGATGCCATTCTTTTACCAGACCTCTATAGGTAGTTTTTAATTCTTTCAAATCAATAGCTCCTTCAACCTTAAAAAGTTTTTTATATTCTTTGATACGCTTCATCTTTTGTAGTATAAAAATTGAGCGCAAATGTATTCTTAATACTTGAATTAGACGGAAAGTATTTTGTTTATTTTAAGCCACACAGAGTGTTGAAATACAGCACATTAAAAGAACTATTTATTGTTTTTATTTTCTGCTTGTTTTTTAAAACTTCTTTTAGCAATATATCCCATAATAAATGCGAAGAATATAAAATTGAAAATAAATTTCCCAATTCTAAAATCTTCTCCATCATAATAATCAAATCCAGCCATACCTCCAGAATAGGTAATGGCTCCCAAAAAACTGGATAGAAGGATTGCTTTCGTTTGCTTTTTCATGTTTTTTTATAAAAATAACAAACTCCCTCTAAAAAGGGAGTTTATCTTTAAAATTATAAAACAAGTGTTTATTTTTTCACTTCTTCTTTTGGCTCTGGTTTACGAGGTAATAATTCACTTCGTTGTGCAGTATGATATACAAAAGATGCAATGATAGTTGCCATTTGCTTTAAATCATCCATCACCAAACGCTCATATAAATCGGCATTCGTATGATGTGTTCTTGACCAATATTCTACGGGATCTTGAATAAATTGAAATCCAGGAATATCTGCACTATTAAAACTTAAATGATCGGTTCCTCCAGTATTTCTATTGGTTAAAGTTCTGTTTTCAATAATATCATCAAAAGGCTTAAACCATTCGTCAAAAATTGGTCCAACGGCTTCATTTCCTTGTTGATAGATTCCACGAATTCTCCCTGTTCCATTATCTATATTATAGTATGCAGAAATTTTTTCTTGTTCTTTGGTATATCCATCGTCTTTACTTCCAAAAGTATTTTTCACATAGTTTTTAGACCCATGAATTCCTTGCTCTTCTCCACCCCATAAAGCAATACGAACAGTACGTTTTGGTTGTAAACCAGCAGCTTTTAAAATACGAACCGCTTCCATCATTACAATACATCCTGCAGCGTTATCAGTTGCTCCAGTTGCTCCGTGCCATGAATCTAAATGTCCACCTAACATCACAACTTCAGATTTTAAGGTTGGATCGCTTCCTTCTATTTCAGCAATCACGTTGTATCCATTTAAATCATCAGTTCTAAAAGAGGTTTTTACTTCTGCTTCTATCTCCACTTCTACTCCATTTTCAAATAAGCGAGCCATTAAGTTAACATGTTCTGGCATCATTTCAAGTTCTGCAATACCTACTGGCGTATCTTTTCTCCATTCTCTGGGACTACTGGTGAATAAAGTTCCATGTCTTCCACTTACTCCATTAATGATTAAAGAAATCCCTTCTTCTTTTAAAAAGGTTTTGATTTTTCCTCTCAAAGCTCTTCTAGCTCTAAAAGCAGCAAGTTGCTCTGGACTCCAGCTTCTTCTAGACCTTGTACTTGGTTTAGACATCGCATCTAATTCTTCTTCAGTATAACGTAAAGCATCTGCTTCAAATGTTGGTTCACTTCCTCTGGTTGGTTTAATTGCTACGATAGCACCTTTTAGTTTTCCTTTGTATTTAGCAAAATCTTCTTCAGTTTTGATATCTAAAAACATCACTTTACCAGAAATTTCTCCATTGGTACTTTCTGTCCATGCTTTCGGAACTGCCACAAACGACATATAATAAGGCTTGGTCATTGCTACATAACTCTTCTCAATTTCCCATCCACGGCCAAATTCACCCCAAGATTCTGTTTTAGAATTAGTCAATCCCCAATCGGTTAGCTGTTTTACAGCATAGTTTGCGGCACGTTCATATCCTTTAGAATTGGTTAAACGTGAACCGGCTTTATCAATCAATTGAAAAGCAATTTCTTCTACTTTAGAATTCTCAAGTCCTTCTGCGCGAATTTTATTTACGGCAACAGTATCAACTTTTTCTTGAGCAAAAATCAGCGTTACAACAAATAAAGCTGAAATAAATAGTGAGTATTTTTTCATTAATAATTTGATTTTAATTTATTTGATGCCGAAGATACTTGATTTCAATACTACAGTCAAAAAAATTAACATTATAGAAGAAAAAACTACTTACTAATTTCTACTTAGGAAACTTATTTCTAATGTCATCGAGACACAAATTATGAATGCTTCCAATATGAGAATGTTTTTTTGAAGTATCGGCTTTATAGGTTCCATCTGCTACGCTTGCTCCTATTTGTTGATATGCTTCTCTAAATGACATACCATCTACAACCAAATTATTAATAGCATCCACAGTAAATAAATATTGGTATTTATCATCATGCATATCACTGTCTCTTATACACATCTGACGCTGCCGACGATCTACTCTGTGTAG
>CAJXRR010000026.1 GCA_913060575.1 uncultured Flavobacterium sp. | reverse complement strand
AGATCTAGTACGGTCTCGTGGGCTCGGAGATGTGTATAAGAGACAGATATTTTACTTTTCGCATAACTCGCATCGCCTCTTTATATTTAATATAAGTTGTTTTATCTTCTATGTTTTTAATATAATTCTTTGCTTTTTTTAGTAGTTCTCCTGCATCTAAATATCCATGTAAATAACATAATAGATAGTTGGTAGGAAGCCTTAAAACATCTTCATGTTCTAGAACAGAAAGGGATTTTTTATTTTCAATTTTAGAAATGATGAGTTTGTTGTTTTGATAGATGTGCTGAATTATTATTTCATCAAACTGAGGCGCTTCAAATAAAAATTCTGTGATAATATCGTGCTTTCCATTTTCTTTAAAGTTGATAATTGTTTTCTCTAAAGGATAATGTTTTTCTTGTTTTTCTATTCCTAATAAAATATACTCTGTTATAATAAACGAGTTTTTATTATAATTGATTTGCACCTCATCTAAAGCTGAAAAAAACAACCGAACTTGCTCGTTAATTAACTCAATATCTACTCTAGAAAAATACTCTTTTCCTTTTAATATTTTCTTTTCTCCTGCCCAACATAAGACAAATTGCTCATTAAAAACTTTGTACTGCGGATGGTATTCTGACTTGTGATTATTAAAGAAATCAAAAACACCATCCAATGTGAGTTCAATATTATTCCGCGCACTTTTTTCTATACTTTCTACTATCGATTTATTGGTGTTTTTTAATTCGAAATTTTTAGACGCAGGCATAGAATTGCTGCCTCTTCTGTAATAGATTGTATCCCTTCTATATTTCCAAGCATTTTTAAGAAGTGACGTGATTTCGTTATTGGGATGAATGGTAACTAAACCAACAACCTTATGTCTTGGTAATCTAGGAAACGGAACATTTTCATATTCTATTTTTGGCGGGTTTTTTAAATACGCATTTACTAAGTTTTGAATTTTACTATCATCGTAAAAATCGACACCTACTATTTTATTTTCTTCATCTTCTATTCCAATAATGATGTAAGAATTATTTGCTGGATTAGAATTAGATAAGGCGCAAACATGTTTTAAAAACTTTGCTTTTCCTTCTTTACTAGTTAGCGATAACTTTAACTTTTTATCATAAAAACTATTCTCATCATTATGACTGAGTAAGTTTTTAATTAAAAGTCGTTTGTTAATCATTTTTATGGAATTTTATGCCCTTGATATTCTACTAACATAGTAAACCAATCTTCTAGTTCTAAATCTATTTTAAGCGCTTTTACAGCATTTTCAATTCGTGTTTTGTTGGTGGTTCCAATAACTGGAGAAACTTTAGAAGGGTGTTTTAAAATCCATGCTAGTAATACTTGGTCTTCTGTTGCATTGTACTTCTTCGTTAAGTTATCTAATACTTTTTTAATTCTAGTATTGGCTTCATTTTGTTCTTTAAAATAAGTACCTAACGGACTCCAGGACATTGGTAAAATTTCTTGCTGCAATATTTGATCTAAAGTACCATTGTGCATTGCTGTATGTTGCGTGAGAGAAAATTCTATTTGATTTACCGATATCGGAGTTTTACTGTTGATTAAATTCACTTGCGATGGCGTAAAATTTGAAACTCCAAAATCTAAAATTTTTCCTTGCTCTTTAAGTTCAGAGATAGCTGCTGCAATTTCATCAGGATGCATTAATGGACTTGGTCTGTGTAAAAGCAACAAATCTAAATAATCAGTTTTTAAATCTTTGATCGATTTTTCTACACTCCAAATAATATATTCCTTAGAATAACTATAGTATTTAATTTTATTATCTCTTGTTTCTCCTTGATTCTGAATACCGCATTTAGAAATCAATTGAATAGATTCTCTTTCTATGCCGCTTTCAAAAAAAGCGGTTCCAAATTGTTGTTCTGTGGTATAATCTCCATAAATATCTGCATGATCAAAAGTGGTAATTCCTGCTTCTAGTGTGAGGTTCATTTGAGCAATCATTTCTTGCGTAGAAAATTGTTTTCCCCATTTTCCCCATGACATACAGCCAGCGATGATTCTAGAATAATTACTCATTTAATTTTTATTTAAAATAGTAGGACTCGCTTGTGCTGTTGGATAAACAACCAGATCTTCAATATTTACATGATACGGTCTACTAATTACAAAGTGAATAATATCTGCAATATCTTCTGCTTGTAAAGCTTTATAACCTGTATAGACGTTTTTTGCTCTTTCTGAATCTCCTTTAAAACGCACTTCAGAAAATTCGGTTTCTACCGCTCCAGGGTGAATTCCAGAAACTCTAATATTGTGTTTGTTTAAATCAATTCGCATCGACTTGTTTAAGGCATTTACAGCAAATTTAGAAGCGCAATAGACATTCCCGTTAGGGTACACTTCTTTCCCGGCTATAGATCCTATGTTTACGATAAAACCGCTATTTCTTTTAATCATTATTGGCATGATTGCTTTAGAAACATACAACAATCCTTTTACATTAATGTCTAACATTGCGTCCCAATCATCAATATCACCATCTTGAATAGAGCTTAATCCGTGTGCATTTCCTGCATTATTAATTAAAACATCTATTTGTTGATAGCTTTCAGGAAGACTTTCTACGGCAGCAAAAACCTCCTCTTTATTTCTTACATCAAATTGAAGTGTGGTTACTTCTGTGATTTTTCCTAATTCACTTTGTAGTTTCATTAGACGATCTTGTCTTCTTCCGCAAAGAATTAATCGGTACTGATTTTTTGCTAATATTTCTGCAGTGGCTTTTCCAATTCCTGAGGTTGCTCCTGTAATAAATACAGTTAAGTTCATACGAGTTGTTTTGGCTTAAAGATAGCAGATTTTGACGATAGGAGTTTAAGTTTTGAACAAGAAAAAACCGCTCTACCTCTAGAGCGGTTCCCTTTTCAATTGGTTATTAAGAATAACCAACCAAAAATCAACTAACCAAACTTTATTTTAAATTTCTTTTTTCCTTTTTCTTTCGTGTTATCTTAGTTCGTTTTCTTCCTTCATTCCTTACAGTTGATTCTGATTTTTTTTCATTTCTTAAAAATTGAATAAATCCTCTTCCTGTAAATTGATAAATCGTTTCTGAACTATAATGAAACAACTCTATCCTTTGATCATTAATAACGCTTAATTCGAATTCTTCAATATCTCCGCTATCATAATTAAGTGTTAAAACTTTTAAATCATCAAATCCTTGAACGTCGAAGATTTCATAATACCCTGTGAAATCCCATAATATATTAGCAATATTTGTGCCAAAAGGATCATGTGACGAGTAAAACGTTGTATTGTTTTCTGGTGTAAACTGTAAATAATGTTCGTTATCAAAAACATTTGGTGTTCCGGTTGCACTAATGCTTGTTCTCTCCCAAGCTTGATATTCTTGGAGGAAGTATTCGATGTTGTCATAGAATACCATATCATAATCAAAATTATTTCTTTGATACCCTACTAAAACATAACTGACATTTTGGAAGGTGTCATAAATTCTTATTTCATTTAATGATAACTGAACAACTTCAAAATCGTGTCTTCCATCTATATCGTGAAAAGTTTCTAAAAAACCACCAAACGTGTTATAATTTCCAACAATAATTCCTAGTCCATTTCCTGTAAAACCAATATCTGTTATGTTATTATTGGCATACATATTTCCGTTAAAAAAAGATAATGTAAAGGCTCTTGAGACAAAAGGCACGTCACCGTTTCCAGAAGTTCTATGAATATCTACATACCATAAATCATAACTCGACATTAATTCATCTAATGAAATAGTGTCGTTAAAAGTATCGTCTACTATTACTGTACAGGAGCTAAAAAGTGCTCCACTAATAAACATAACTAAGAGTAATTTTATCGCTTTCATACGCTTTCTGTTTTGGTTATACTAAGTAGTTTTCAAATTGCGTGCCAAAAAGCAAATAATAGAATTCATATAGAAAGTTTAGCGCATAAAAAAAGCGAACCTATAGGTTCGCTTTTTAATATTGTAATAATTTTATTTAGCTCTTCAATGCTTCTGCATTTAAAAATTTAACTCCGCTTTCGCTCCGTTTAATTTTTAAGAGCTTCTGCTCCACCAACAATTTCTAAGATTTCATTCGTAATTGCAGCCTGACGTGCTTTGTTATATTTTAATTTCAAATCATCACGTAATTCAGTAGCATTATCTGTTGCCTTGTGCATTGCTGTCATACGAGCTCCGTGTTCAGCAGCAAAACTATCTCTTACAGATTTATACAATTGTGTTTTTAATGATTTAGGAATCAACTCTAAAACAATTTCTTCTTTAGAAGGTTCAAAGATATAATCTGCGTTTGCATTAGTATCTCCTTCTACTGGTTTAATTGGTAAAAACTGTTCTACTTGTGGAATTTGAGTTGCAGCATTTTTAAATTGATTGTAAACGATTTCTATTTTATCATAGGTTCCGTCAACATATAAATTCATCATTTTCTCAGCGATCTCTGCAACATTTTCAAAAGTTAAATCATCAAAAACATCATTTCTAGCTTCAATTACTGGATATGTTTTAGATAAAATATCGTTTCCTTTTTTTCCAATGGTTAACAAATCTACTTCTACTCCTTGATAATTCGCTTCAATATTTTTAACAGCTTCTTTAATTACAGACGAATTAAAACCACCACACAAACCTCTATTTGATGTCACTACAACTATTAATGCTTTAGAAACCTCTCTTTGTTTAGAGTAAGCTCCTCCTGCATCACTATCTAAAGTTGCGCTTAAGTTTTGTAACAATTCTGTCAATTTAGATGAATAAGGGCGCATTGCTGTAATAGCATCTTGAGCCTTTTTCAACTTTGCAGCAGAGACCATTTTCATGGCGCTAGTAATCTGCATCGTTGATCCAATCGATGTAATTCTGTTACGTATTTCTTTTAAGTTTGCCATTCTATTGGATTTTTAAAATTCCCGCTTTCGCGGGAATGACAACTATTCTTTATGCAAAATGAGTAGAAATTTCTTTAGCAGCAGCTTCTAAAACAGCAATTGCTTCGTCTGTTAATTTTCCAGACTTTAAAACATCTAAAGTATCTCTATGTTTTGCGTTTAAGTAATCGATATAATCTTTCTCGAACTTCTTAACTTGATTTACAGGAACATCTTTTAACAAGTTTTTAGAACCCGCATAGATAATAGCAACCTGATCTTCAACTGTAAAAGGGTCGTTTTGTGCTTGTTTTAAAATTTCAACGTTTCGTTGTCCTTTAGAAATCACACTCATTGTAGCTGCATCTAAATCAGAACCAAACTTTGCAAACGCTTCCAATTCACGGAATTGTGCTTGATCTAATTTTAATGTACCAGATACTTTCTTCATTGATTTAATCTGAGCATTTCCTCCTACACGAGATACTGAAATACCTACGTTAATTGCTGGACGAACCCCTGAGTTAAATAAATCTCCATCTAAGAAAATTTGTCCGTCTGTAATAGAAATTACGTTCGTTGGAATATATGCAGATACATCTCCTGCTTGTGTTTCAATAATTGGTAATGCTGTTAATGAACCTCCACCTTTTACAATTCCTTTTAAAGAATCTGGTAAATCATTCATTTCGCTTGCAATTTTATCATCATTGATGACTTTTGCAGCTCTCTCTAATAATCTTGAGTGTAAGTAAAATACATCTCCTGGATATGCTTCACGTCCCGGTGGTCTTCTTAATAATAAAGAAATCTCACGGTACGCAACTGCTTGTTTTGATAAATCATCAAAAACAATTAAAGCAGGTCTTCCAGAATCTCTAAAATATTCTCCAATCGCTGCTCCAGCAAAAGGTGCATATACTTGCATTGCTGCAGGATCTGATGCGTTTGCTGCAACTATTGTTGTATAAGCTAACGCTCCTTTGTCTTCTAACATGTTTGCAATTGCTGCAACTGTTGAAGCTTTTTGACCGATGGCTACATAGATACAGTAAACTGGTTCTCCTGCATCATAAAATTCTTTTTGATTTAAGATGGTATCTAAAGCTACTGTAGATTTTCCTGTCTGACGGTCTCCAATAATCAACTCACGTTGACCTCTTCCAACGGGAATCATTGCATCAATAGATTTGATTCCTGTTTGTAACGGTTCAGTTACTGGCTCACGATAAATAACTCCAGGAGCTCTACGCTCTAAAGGCATTTCGTATGTTTTACCTGTGATTGGTCCTTTACCGTCAATAGGGTTTCCTAAAGTATCAACAACACGTCCAACGATACCTTCTCCTGCTCTTAAAGAAGCAATTCTTTCGGTACGTTTTACCGTTGAACCTTCTCTAATTGAAGTTGAAGCTCCTAATAATACAACTCCTGCATTATCTTCTTCTAAGTTTAATACGATCCCTTCTAGTCCGTTTTCAAACTCAACTAGTTCTCCGTATTGTACGTTAGATAATCCGTACACACGAGCAATACCATCTCCAACTTGTAGTACACTTCCTACTTCTGCTAGTGATGCGTTTGCATCAAAATTTGTTAATTGTTGCTTTAAAATTGCTGAAACTTCAGCGGGTTTAATTGCTGCCATCTTTTATGATTTGATGTATAATTAAATTTTTGGAATAAAATGACTGTTGTCAAATTCCTTTCTTAATTCATTTAAATGGTTAGAGATACTTGCATCATATTGCACATCTCCAACACGTAATATAAATCCACCTAAAATAGCTGGATTTACAATGTTTTCTAGGTTAGCCTTATCGTTAGTTAATTCAACAATTTTAGCCATTACTTTCTTTTCTAATTCTTTCGTTAAAGGAACAGCAGTAGTTACTTTCGCTACTTGAATGTGCTTTAAGAAATCATATATGATTGAATATTGCTTTGCAATAGAAAGCAACATATTCATTCTTTTGTTTTCATGTAATAATTCGAACATCCCAAGAGTAATCACATTTATTTTACCAGAAAACAATGTGGTTAAAACTTTTGTTTTATCAGAAGCTTTAATTATTGGGCTGCTTAACATTACCGACAAATCGTCGTTTTCAGAAATCGTAGAAGCAATTAACTGCATATCTGCATTCACTTCTGTTTCAGCCTTGGTTTCTTTGGCTAAATTCAAAATTGCTTTCGCGTAACGTAATGCGGGTCTTGCGTCTTTCATGCTTTTACTTTAAAGTAACTTCTTTTAAAATTTCTTCAACTAATTTAAGTTGATCATCTTTTGAGGCTAACTCTTTTTTAATAACTGTTTCTGCAATACCAATTGACAACTCTGCTACTTGCTTTTTCAATTCAGCTAAAGCAGCTTGCTTTTCTTGAACTATAGAGGCTTGTGCGTTTTCAATTAACTTTGCAGTAATTTCTTTTGTTTCCTCTTTTGCATCAGCAATCATTTTATCTTTAATATCGCGAGCGTCTTTCATTAATGCATCTCTTTCTGCTCTAGCATCTTTCAATAATTGCTCGTTGCTAGCATTTAAGTTTTGCATTTCTTTTTTAGCGTCTTCAGCTGAAGCTAAGGCTGTTTTAATACCTTCTTCTCTTTCATTAACTGCTCCTAAAATTGGTTTCCATGCAAACTTTTTTAATAAAAGAACTAATCCTACAAAAAGGATTAACTGCCAAAAAAATAGTCCAATAGAAAAATCTTGAATTAATTTATCCATAATATCTAATGTATACTGTTTTAAATATTTTTTAGTTTAATTTAAATAATAGGTCGTAGCCAACCGCTATGACCTATTATTTTAAATAGTAAGCTTATACTGCAAATAATGCAGCAAAACCAATACCTTCAATTAAAGCAGCTGCAATAAGCATCGCTGTTTGGATCTTACCTGTCGCTTCTGGTTGACGCGCAATAGCTTCCATTGCTTTTCCACCAATTTGACCGATACCGATACCAGCTCCAATTACTACTAATCCTGCTCCGATAAAATTTAAACCTGTCATAATATATATTTAAAATTAAAAATTCAGTTTTATAATCACCTTAATGATGATCGTGTTCTTCCACAGCTGCTCCAAAATATAATGCAGACAACATTGTGAAAATATAGGCTTGTAAAGCCGCTACTAATAATTCTAATATTCCTAACACCATTGCTAATACAAAAGACAATGATCCACCTAGCCAATTTTGGGCTATAAAAATCATTCCTAAAATACTCATCAATACGATGTGACCAGCTGTAATGTTTGCATACAAACGGATCATTAAAGAGAATGGCTTAATAATGGTTCCTAACAACTCAATTGGCATTAAAATAAACTTCATTGGAACAGGTACTCCTGGCATCCAGAAGATGTGTTTCCAATAATCTTTTTTTGCTGTAAAAGTTGTAAGTATATAGGTAAGTATTGCTAAACAGAAAGTAATCGCAATATTGTTAGTTACATTTACTCCTAATGGTGTTAATCCAAACAAGTTGATAATCCATATAAAGAAAAATACGGTTAATAAATAACTCATATATCTTTTATAGTGCTTCTCTCCAATATTTGGTTTTGCGATATCGTCTCTTATGTATAATACGATTGGCTCTAATAAACGACCCATTCCTTTTGGCATAGATCCGTTATTGTTATATGCTTTTGCCATTCTACTAAATAGTAAGAACATTAAAAGAGCAACAAACATTACCGTGAATACATTTTTCGTAATTGAAAAATCTAAGGGTTTTACATTTGTAGCATGATGATCTGCATCATAAGTAATAGTCCCTGCAGTGTCTGTTTTGTATATTTTTCCGTGATCTAGTTTGTAGTGACTATCGCCTACTTGAGCGATTGTTTCGCCGTGGTGAAACTTTGAAGACATAAAAACTTTTAATCCATCATCCCATAAAATAACAGGTAGAGGAAACCCAATATACACGTGTTCTCCTTCATCGCTTGTGTAAGAAAATAAACTAAAGTCGTGTGAATCTAATAAGTGGTGTGGAATATATTCTTCTACTTCTTTCTCTCTTTGCTCCTTAGTTTTTTCAGTTTGATGAGTTTCTTTTCCTTTACTTTTTTTATCATCATTCGCAAAAGTTGCAATTGAGACTAAAAGGAATACTAAGGTTAACGCTTTTATAGTTATTTTTCTATGCATATCACTCCAATAATAGTGGCTTAAAAATCGCTGCAAAGGTATGTTTTTATCTTAAAATTAAAAACTATTTTAAACTTTATTTTAATGGGCTTTTTACTTGTTAAATAGTCGGCTTATTATTCTAATTTATTCATCCATTTAGAGAGGCTAAAAATCTCTATTGAAAGCGTAAAAAAGTACGGGACAAAGAAAGCAAAGAATTCAGTTTTAGAAATAACTCCATCTAATCTATAGGAAGGATTAAAGAATACTAAAAACAGTGCAAACTTAAACATGCTTCCAAAAAGAAATAGAAAACCAAGACGGTTTTTAAATTTTTCTCTAAAAAGAAATAATGTTATAAAAACTAAAATAGCAAACGCAGTATTTACACTATAAGCCAATACCAGCTTGTCATTAAAAAGAGGACGTTCTAAAAAGTCTAAAACGAATAAGTGAATAACAAAAACAAGTCCTATAATGACAATTATTCTTAGTAAAAAACTTGAAATTATTTTATTCATTAAGAATTAAGTCTGTTCAATTGTTTTACGGTGAGGTATAAAGAAATTCCAACACCTAATAAGGTTCCTATAATTATAAATCCTTTGTTTCCATCATTATAATTGGTGTCTAACCATCTTCCTAACATAACAAAAAGGTAGATTGTTACTCCCATTTGAAAAGCAACTCCAGTTAAAACTAAGGCGTTTTTAAGCGGTTTTTTCGGTGAGGGTTTTTGGTTGCTCATGTTGATTGAGTTCTTTTACTGCTCCTTTCATAGAACATGATGCGTTAAATGTCGCTCCTGGTTCTACAGATAATTTTCCGATGGTTACTTCTCCAGAAATATGAGCAGAGGATTTTATAGTCAGGGTTTCTTGAACAATTAATTCGCCAGAAAACTTTCCTTCTATTTCAGCATTACTTGATTCTACTTTTCCTTTGATGGATCCTTCAGAGCCAATTATTACTCTTCCGTTTGTTTTGATGCTTCCGTCTAAGCTTCCATCAATTCTAAAATCTCCTTGCGATATAATGTCTCCTACTATTGAGGTGTTTTTTGCTACAACATTTCTTTCCATAACATTGGCTTTTTGTGTTTTCTTTTTATTGCTAGCCATTGGATTATTTTTTAAGTCTCTTCATAATTTCCAATGCTTTTTTGCCTTGTTCCGTTTGCGGGTAATCAACCGCAACTTTCTCTAAAGCAGCAATGTACGATTCTTTCCTTTGATATTTGCCAATTGCGTAAGCTTTGAGTAATTCAAATTTAGAAATTAAGATAGATCCTTCTTCTAATGTTGGAATTGACATGTCTATAAAACAAATGGTTTCTTCAAAAGAATCATCTTTATATAAACGATAGGCAATTTCATATATTTCTGAATCCTCATCTATCTTCTTCTCTTTTGAGAGCTCTACCTCTGGATTTAAAATAATTTTTGCAAAAGGGGATTCTGAATAGTTGTTTAAAACAACATTTTTATAAGTCTCTCCTTTTTTATTTCCTACTCCCGTATAGATTTGATATAAGTGATAATTTGCAGGTAAAATTAATTCCTTTTCTGGGTTAGAGTTTAACAATCTCTCTAGATTTGTAATTGCTTTTGGAATATTTTTAAATTGCTCTTTATAGATTAACCCAAGTTCAAATAATGCTTTATTTCTATCTGATATTAAAGAATCTATCTCTTTTTTGGTAGAAGGAACTGTTTTTAAATACGTTGAAAGCTCATAGCGCGCTAACTTCTGACTAATAACAACATCATCTTGATTATTTTGATTATCAATTTTAGTTTTGTCTGACCATCTCCAATTATCTTCTAAAGGTCTAGTTCCCCAAATGCGCTCAAATTCACCTTTTCCAAATCCTAAAGATTGCTCATTATAAAAATACCATTTTCCTTTAATGTCTCTTTTTAAGCCTCCGCCTCCAAATGAATTTCCGAAAGAAATTGCATTTAGTTTCCTTTGCGCCTCCTCTTTATCTTCCTTCTTAATTTTATCGATATACTCTTGAAAAAACTTTTCTTGTTCATCTTCAGACAAGGCCGATAAGCTTAGAAGGCTATCGTTGTTTTTAAGAATTTTTTCGAACTTTGTAAGAGAAGCTAAATTTTTAGATCTTCTTTCTATTCTTTTAATTCTTAAGGTTTCTTTGTTGGTTGCAACATTTAAGATGCTATCATAATAAGCACCTGCAGTAACGTAATCAAGGTCTTTAAAGTAAATAGTTGCTAATTTTTCATAGCTAAATGTTTTTTGTTTTGCCTTGCCATTTTTAGCACGTAAAGACTTGTTGTAATTAAGAATTGCTCTATCTATACTATCTCTTTCTTCTTCTAGAATACCCACTTGATAATACAATCCATCTAAATAGGGTCTGTTGTCTCTATTTTTTATCAGTTTTCTATATCGTTCTAATAATGCTACAGAAGAAGAATCTGATACAGAGTTTTTAGCCAATTCTATATTTGCATAAATCTTATATTTATAGGGTGCCTTTTTAAAATTTATCAATTTTTGAAAGACACTAGATGCGGTATCTTTAATTTTGTCTCTGCTATATAATTGACCCAAAACAAACAAGTTTCTTGCTCTTTGCACTTTGTTTTGTGAGGTTTTTGTAGCGCGCCATAAATACTTTTTTACTTTATGAATGCTATCCATTTCAGTATAGGCCATAGCTAAGGCTGTATTCGCTTCTTCTCTTATTAAATCTGATAAGTCTGGTTGTCTGAGTAAAATTTCTAAAGTCTCTATTGCTAATTCTTCGTTGCCAATTCTAATATGTGCTTTAGCTCGCCAAATTTTTGTTTCATTTATTAAGTTAGCTTTTGGATAGTTAGCGATGATGTAATTATAGGCATCTATTGCTGGAACGAAACGCTCTGTGTAGTATCTTGATTTCCCTAATAAAAGATAGGCCTCATCAATTTTTCTATTGCGTTCTTTCCCATAAATATTCATGGAATGCTTTTGAATCGCTTTTACCGCTTTTTCTTCTGCTGTGTCAAAAGGAGAAGATTGTTGTTGCGTTGAAGCACTATTTTTAGGAGCTCCTGGGCCACTAAAACCTGAAGAAAAATTTGGTGCTTTTATGTTATCTCGTTCAAACTTTAAAGGTTCTATTGGAAGTAATTCCCAAAAATCATCTTCGTATTTTGAGTTAATTTCTTTAATACCTTCATTAAATGCAACATTTCCATTATACAAAACATTGTACTTGGTAGTTAATGCATGAAAGTTTCTGTTTAAAAACGCATCTTTCTTTGTACTACAAGAAACAATGAGTAAAATGAAACTTAGAAACCCTATTTTTTGACTGTTTTTCATGAAATATAAGACTCTTATTACAACAGATTCTTGTTAAATATATTGCAATTTAGCCTGTAAAAATAGGAATAAAACTGAGATTTACTTTCTTATACAGAAAAATAGCTCTCTAACTCTTGTAAGGTTTCTTTAGAAGTGGCTATATCTTTTACAACATTTCCTTTATCTAGAACTACTATTCGCTCACATACTTCGGTTACATGACTTAAATCATGACTAGATACTAAAACTGTTACTTCTTTGTCATCTGTAAGTGTTTTTAGTATCTTTTTTAAGCGAATTTGTGTTGTGGGATCTAGGTTTGCAAAAGGCTCGTCTAATATGACAACTTGTGGATTTCCCATCATTGCTGCAATAATTCCAGCTTTCTTTTGATTTCCTTTACTTAAGTCTCTTAAGTATTTTTTCTTCCCTAATATTTCTCCACTAAAAAACTCCTCAAACTGAGCTAAAAAAGATTTTACATCTGCTTTGTTCATTCCTCTTAAATCACCAATAAATTCAAAATATTCTTCTGGAGTTAAGTATCCTATCAAAAAGCTCTCATCTATAAATGACCCCGTAAAAGTTTTCCAATCTTCACTCTGATTTACAGTAATTTCATTGTTTGTAATACTTCCTGTTGTGGGTCTTATTAGGTCTAACAAAATATTAAAGTAAGTTGTTTTACCTGCTCCGTTGTTTCCAACCAATCCAAAACTTTGTCCTTTAGGAATCTCTAAAGATTCTATATTAAGCACTTCTGCTTGTCCGTATTTTTTTGAAAGTTGTGTAGTTTGTATCATTGTTGATTAGTTTTCTTGATTAAATGCGTGAATCATTTTGTATTTATTTTTGATGTATAAATTGGTAATTGCTCGCATCATTTTTTTATGCAAAGCAATTCCAATAAAACCTAAGGCAGCTAAAACAACCGTAGCTATTTCAAAGCTTACAAGCCAACTTATAAGCGCAAATAGACCCATCGGTAAAAGCATCAAGGGAAAGCCAATTAGCCACTGAACGGCACCTGTTCCTTGAAAATTAAAGGCGGCCTTTTCATCTAAATTTATTTTCTTTCTGTTGAAGGTTCCTCCATATAAAATCACATGTGAATTAACCCCAATATTATAAATCATCGCTGCAAAATGAACTGCTATAACTTTCCATCCAAAATATACATATGGTATTCCTAGAACAAAAAGAAGTAGAACACTAATGGCCATGATGGTAAACTTTGATTTTAAATAACGCTCGTATTTAAAATTCTGACTCATTAACATATTATAATAACTGCTATCCCAAGCGGGTATAAATTGTCCAAAATTGATTAAAAATGTTCCTGTCGAGAATATTCCGACCAAAACAAAAATTGCATCTATATTGGCATAAATATCTTGTGTGTAGAAAATCAAACCGTATCCTAAACCTAAAGCCAACATCCAAATTCCAGATTTAGTTCTCTTATTTCTCCACATTAAACGTAAGTCGTTTTTAATAAATGGGGCTAAATCACCTAACCTATCAGCAAAGGATAAATCGGAAGTATTTGCTTCTTTTGTTTTTTCAGAGATAATTGCGTCTAAATACACTTCTTTTCTTAACTGTGAATAATTAAGCGCATATAAAACAACTAGTAAGGTTAAAAATGCAATTACAAAAATTGGGTTTTGATAGACAAAATCAAATCCTTGACCAACAAAAGCCGCTAAATTAAAAACTTCATAGTGTTGTATCAAATAACCTCCAATTAACAAAGTCAATAATAGCCCTAAAACGACATTGTTTTTATTGATTAAAAAATTTAAAAAATTTACTGATTGAATCAATAAGATCATCGTTGCTAACCACCCTAAAACACCGGCTGTGTCATATCCTTGATTCATTAAAACAATGGCAAAAGGAATGTAAAAAAACAAACCCATAATGTTAAAAAAGGAGAATGACGATTTTACTAAAATAAAATGAACAATCTTACTTTTCTTAATGGGTAAAATCAGAAAAGGTTTAATGTTCATTACGGGCAGTTTTTGCATGATATACCTAAAAACCAAATCACCAACGATGGCAAATAACAAAAAAGAGTTGACCAACATTAATGGATCTTTGTCTGGAAATTGATCTTGAATTATAAAGTATCCTCCAATACCAATAATTAAAAAAGACGCCATAAAATAAAGCGCAAAAAGTCCAATGAGTATGTTTAGGAATATACTCTTCTGCCAATAAGAAGATCTAAAAAACTGTTTTTTTTCTAAGCGTAAAAAATGTCTTATCATAAGTTGGTTTGATTAGTTAGAACAATCAATAAGTGTCTAAAAAGGTTCTTTTGTTACAAAGATTAGTAAATTTATAAAAATAAAAACCTAGAGTCGTAACTCAGGGTTTTTATTTTTTAACCCTCTACCTTTAAAACTTCTTTAATCAATTCTTTTAAGTTTTGCTTTGGAAGTGCACCGTTAGCCATCTGAGGCTGCTCGTTCATTGGTATAAACAACATGGATGGAATACTCCTTATAGCAAAAGCTGCTGATAATTCTTGCTCTGCTTCTGTATCTACTTTATAAATGTTTATTTTATCTCCATATTCTTCACTTAATTCCTCTAAAATTGGAGCAATCATTTTACAAGGCCCACACCAATCTGCATAGAAGTCTATGATTGCAGGCACTTTTCCTTCAAATGCCCATTCTTTGTTTTTCTCATAATTAAAGACCTTTTCTAAAAAGGTTTCCTTCGTTAATAATTCTGTCATAAAAATTTCTTGTGTTATGCAAATTTAGACGTTTTAAATAGATGAAAATTACACAGGTTTCTTCGTGGAAAATTGTTCTATACTATTTTTTGTAAATTTAAAGCTAAGTAACTATTAACTAAAACTTTATATTATGAATTTAATTGCAACAATTGCTCGTTACCTTTTAGGTTTAGCAATGTTGGTTTTTGGTGCCAACAAATTTTTTAATTTTATGCCCGCTCCAGAATTACCAGAAGCGGCTGGCTCTTTTATGGGAGCTTTAGCTGAAAGCGGCTACATTTTTCCAAGCTTAGGAGTTGTTTATATTTTAGCAGGAATTTTATTAGTCTTAAATAAGGCGGTTCCTTTTGCGCTAATTTTATTAGTTCCTGTGTCCTTTAATATTGTAGCTTTTCATCTTGCTTATAATCCTGAAGGGATTTTATTTGCAGCTGTAGTTGCTGTCTTAAACATTCTTTTAATTTATACCAATTGGGACCGATTTAAATCCTTATTTGAATAAAAAATAACCGTTAAATTATATTAAAACCTTTTGATTTTTTACTCAAGAGGTTTTTTTGTGCTAATTTAGAGGTCAATTAATTACTGAAACAATGAAAAAACTAATCATTCCTATTCTTTGTATAGCAACTATGTTAACAGCATGTAAAGAAGAATCAAACAAAAGAGACATTACTGTGAACTATCCTGAGACAGCTAAAAAACCAGTTGTAGAGACTTATTTTGATACAGAAGTTGTAGATAACTATCGTTGGTTAGAAGACGATAAAAGCAAAGAAACTGAAGACTGGGTAAAAACAGAAAACGAAGTAACTTTCGATTATCTTTCTAAAATACCTTACAGGAATCAACTAAAAGATCGTTTGTCTGAATTATGGAACTACGAAAAAATCACTGCGCCATTTACTGAAGGAGACTATACCTATTATTACAAGAACAACGGACTACAAAACCAATATGTGGTTTATCGTAAAAAAGGAGACGAAGAAAAAGAAGAGGTTTTTCTAGATCCAAACACATTTTCAGAAGACGCAACAACCTCTTTAAGTGGGTTAGAGTTTTCTAAAGATGGAAAAACAGCAGCGTATTCAATTTCTGAAGGAGGTAGTGATTGGCGTAAAATCATCGTAATGGATGTTGAATCTAAAAAAATAAAAGAAGACACCTTGGTTGATGTGAAGTTCTCTGGAATTTCTTGGAAAGGAAATGAAGGTTTTTACTACTCTAGCTATGACAAGCCAAAGGGAAGCGAACTTTCTGCAAAAACTGATCAACACAAATTATACTATCACAAGCTAGGAACCTCTCAAAAAAATGATCCTGTTATTTTTGGAGCAACTGCTGCTGAAAAACATCGTTATGTAGGTGGTTATTTAACAGAAGATGATCGATACTTAGTAATTACCGCTTCTACTTCTACTTCTGGGAATAAACTATTTATGAAAGATTTGTCTAAAAAGAACAGCAAATTAATTGCTGTAGTAGACAACTTTGATAGTGATACTTATGTTTTAGATAATGTTGGAAGCAAGTTGTATTTAGTTACCAACTTAAACGCTCCTAATCAAAAAATTGTAACTGCAGATGCTAAAAATCCAACTCCTGAAAACTGGAATGATTTTATTGCAGAAACAGAATATGTTTTAAGTCCTTCTAGTGGTGGTGGATATTTCTTTACCGAATATATGGTCGATGCGGTTTCTAAAGTTTTACAATATGATTTTGATGGAAAATTAATTCGTGAAATCAAATTACCTGGTGTTGGAAATGCTGGAGGTTTTGGCGGAAAAAAAGATGCTAAAATTGACTACTTTACATTCACAAATTACAGTACACCATCTAGTATTTATAAATTCAATATCGAAACTGGAGAATCTGAATTGTATTGGAGTCCTGAAATTGATTTTAATTCTAGTGATTATGTAAGTAATCAAGTGTTTTATAAATCTAAAGACGGAACCAAAGTACCTATGATTATTACACATAAAAAAGGTGTTGAACTGAACGGAAAAAACCCAACCATTTTATATGGTTATGGTGGATTTAATATCAGTTTAAATCCTGGCTTTAGTATTGCCAATGCTGTTTGGATGGAACAAGGAGGTATTTATGCTGTGCCTAATTTACGAGGCGGTGGTGAATATGGAAAAGAATGGCATAAAGCAGGTACGCAACTACAAAAACAAAATGTTTTTGACGATTTTATTGCTGCAGCCGAATACCTAATTGAAAATAAATATACTTCATCAGACTACCTAGCGATTAGAGGTGGGTCAAATGGAGGTTTATTAGTGGGGGCAACCATGACACAAAGACCTGATTTAATGCGTGTGGCATTGCCAGCAGTTGGGGTTTTAGATATGTTGCGTTATCATACATTTACAGCTGGAGCTGGTTGGGCGTATGATTATGGAACTGCAGAACAGAGCAAAGAAATGTTTGATTATTTAAAAGGATATTCTCCTGTTCATAACGTAAAAGCAGGAACTTATTATCCTGCAACGATGGTCACTACCGGAGATCATGATGATCGTGTGGTTCCTGCACACAGTTTTAAATTTGCCGCAGAATTACAAGACAAACAAGCGGGTAAAAACCCAGTGTTAATAAGAATTGAAACCAATGCTGGTCATGGAGCAGGAACGCCAGTGGCAAAAACAATCGAACAGTATTCAGATATTTTTGGTTTTACTTTATATAACATGGGATTTGATAAATTACCAAATCCGCCAAAAGCAAAAATTAAGAGTTAACTGATATTATTTTCAGTATTTTTACACCGCGGATTATTTAGAATAATTCGCGGTTTTTTTATGCTAAAAGTTGACAACATCTCATTTCAATATATTAAAGAAAAAGAAATCTTAAAGAATCTTTCCTTCTCTTTAAAACCTGGCGAACATTTATGTGTAATGGGAGAAAGCGGCAGCGGAAAATCAACCTTACTAAAAGCAATTTATGGATTACTCGATCTAAATAAAGGAACCATTTTTTGGAATGAAGAACAAATTCTGGGTCCTGCTTTTCATCTCGTTCCTGGAATGGATTTCTTTAAATATGTGGCACAAGATTTTGATTTAATGCCCTACACTTCAGTTTCAGAAAATATTGGAAAATTCTTATCTCGTTTTTATCCTGAAGAAAAAGAAGCTAGGACTCAAGAACTTTTAGAAGTCATTGAAATGACAGCGTTTGCCAATGTAAAAGTAAAAACCTTGAGTGGTGGACAAAAACAAAGAGTAGCCATTGCTAGAGCCTTAGCAAAAGAACCCAAACTTATTTTATTAGACGAACCTTTTGGTCAGATTGATAATTTTAAAAAGAATTCGCTGAGAAGAAAGCTATTTAAATATTTAAAGGATAATTCTATTAGCTGTATTGAGGCTACACATGACGGAGATGATGCCTTGTCTTTTGCTGATAAAATGATTGTTATTAAAGAACATCAAATTATTGCAAATGATGCTCCTAAAAAGCTCTATCAAAATCGTCCTGAACTTTATGTTGCTGCGTTATTTGATGATGTTAATCAAATTGAAATAGAAGGAAAAACGATTCTTTTATATCCGCATCAAATTAAAGTTGTAGAGAAATCTGATTATCAGATATGTGTTATAAAATCGTTCTTTAAAGGTTTTTATTGGTTGATAGAAGCTAATTTTAAGAATCAAACAGTCTTCTTTCAGCATGCTGAAAAAATCGAATCAGGAAATCTTTTGAATATTGATTTCTTTCCCGTTAAAGTTTAATAGATCTCCTACTTTTTTACCTAACAATAGTTTTCCAATAGGCGAGGATACTGAAATAGCAAAAAACTTTTTGTTTTCAGCTATCAATTGACCCGAACTAATGCTCAGAAAATAATTGCCTAGACTCGTTTCTACCAAAGCTCCCAAACTAGCTAAAGACGCTTTTTTGGAAATATCAATTTTAGCAAGGATTTCTTTCATTTGTTGAATTGAAGCTAATTGTTGACCTGCTTTTTCCATCTCTAATTGCAGCATTGCTCGACCGGTTTCATGCTTATCGCCTGCAGAACTTTTGGTTTCTGAACTCAGCGATTTTTGATGTGAAGAGATAATCTCTTGAATAGTTTTAAACCGATTCTCTACAGTTAAAATACATTGTTGATATAAGTTTTCTTTAAGCGTCATGAGATGATATTGGAATAATTAATATAAAGCGAAACCACCACTTCCATCGTAAAGAATACTCATTTATACCTGCTTCTTTTAAGATATTTTCTAACTCTCTTCGTGTAAAAGACCTTCTAATTGCTAATAAACCATCTTGTTTTACCATCTTAGAAAAAGGCATTAAAAACCCGAAAAATTTAAAAAGAGTGTACGAGATTTTACTCCTTTGGAGTTCACTTAAAACAATTGCTGTATTGATTTTTTCTTTTGCGCTTTTCAGAAACTGAATCAACTCCTTATCTGAAAAATGATAGACAAAATGACTACTAATTAATACGTCGCATTTCGGAATTTGAAAATCAGAACTTAAGATATCTTCTTGAATGTATTCAATTTCAAAGTCTTTGTGTTTTTTTGCGTATTCTAAACTATTCTTGTTTCCGTCAATTCCAATAAGTCTTACTTTTTTGTCTTTTGATCGAAACCATTTCCTAATACTTCTTAAATTATCTCCACCTCCACAACCTAAATCTACAATCGTTTGGATTTGATTTTTTTTCGCTATTCTTTGAATTGAAGTTACAGTATTTTGGCTATTGCCTAATAAAAGGTTTATATATGTAAGTTCTTTTAAGGTTTTTGTTAACAAAAACCCTTCTAAAGCAAGGTCGTCTAAGCGCTCTTTATGATGGCTACGACTAGAGATCATGTTTTTTGAATATCGATTTATAAACCCATCCAACTAAAGCGTTTCCAAGAGGAAAATAGAGTGCAAAAAACAAAGACATCCCTAAACTAAAGTTTCGAATATTTAAATATTGATCCATTAAATTATCTGGATATGCATAAGAACTTTCAAATAAATAGCCTCCAAACTCTAACAAACACATCGCTATTAAACCATAAGCATATTGCATATGAAATGGCAGTCCGCGTAATAATAATGAAATCGGAATCATGTAAATCAAATACACGGTAATCACCTGCCACCAAAAAGTGAATTTAGCAATTTCCATATAGGACCCAAATGCATCCATGGAGATTCCCCACACAAAATAAATGACAGCGTATAATACAATCAACTTTTTATCTACAGCAAATTTTTGCTTTGCATATGTAATAAATTCTTTCATGATTTAATTATATAAAAGTGAAAATACTCCGTAATTTCCATGATGTGAAATAGAGCAAGATTTTGTTATTTGTTTGTTGTTATGGTAAAAGTTAGGAGCGCCATTTTTAGATTTAATTTTTTCTATTTCAGAAACTGGTATTTCTGTTATTTCTTCTAACTTCTTTTTTATGTCTTCATCAATTCCGTAAGGTAATCCGATTGAAGAATAGGTTTTCTGGTTTTTCTCGAATCCTGCAATGGTGAAAATATAGCTCTCATTTAAAATTGATGAGGTGTAGAATCTGTCTCTTATACACATCTGACGCTGCCGACGATCTACTCTGTGTAG
>CAJXRR010000025.1 GCA_913060575.1 uncultured Flavobacterium sp. | reverse complement strand
GAGATGTGTATAAGAGACAGGGGGAATGGCAGAAACACTAGCCTACGGATCTTTAATGGAAGAAGGTTTTGATGTTCGGATTTCTGGACAAGACGTAGAAAGAGGAACATTCTCACACCGTCACGCAATCTTGCGAGATGAATTATCAGAAGAAAGAATCAACTTATTAAATACGAATAAAAATAATAAAGGTCAGATGCGAATTTACAATTCGCTCTTATCAGAGTATGGAGTATTAGGATTTGATTATGGGTACGCCATGGCAAATCCAAATACCTTAACCATTTGGGAAGCTCAATTTGGAGATTTCTCTAATGGTGCTCAAATTATTTTTGATCAATATATTTCTGCAGCAGAAGATAAATGGAAAATTCAAAACGGAATTGTTGTCTTATTACCGCATGGTTATGAAGGACAAGGTTCTGAGCATTCATCAGCAAGAATAGAGCGTTATTTACAATTATGTGCAGAAGATAATATGACGGTTGCAAATTGTACAACACCAGGAAATTTCTATCATTTGTTACGTCGTCATATGAAACGTAACTTTAGAAAACCTTTGATTGTTTTTACTCCAAAGAGTTTGTTGCGTCATGCTAAAGCAGTTAGTACCATTGAAGAGTTAGCAGACGGAAGCTTCCAAGAAGTTATTGACGATAATATCAACCCTAAAAAAGTAAAGAAACTTGTTTTCTGTATGGGTAAATTCTATTACGATTTATTAGCAAAAAGAGAAGAGTTAGAAAGAGAAGATGTTGCATTGGTTAGAATTGAACAATTATTTCCATTACATCAAGAAAACATACAAAAGGTAATCGATAGATATCCAAATGTAGAACGTTATGTTTGGGCACAAGAAGAGCCTAAAAATATGGGAGCTTGGGGACATATGTTACAGCGATTTGAAAATGTGAAGTTAGAAGTTGCTTCTCGAAAATACTACGCAGTTCCGGCAGCAGGATCTAAAGCAAGATTTGAAAAACGTCATAAAGCAGTTATTAATAATGTATTTGATATAGAATCCTAAACCATGAAAAAAGTAGTTTTCTTATTGTTTCTTTTAGCCACTTCTTTAGTTTTTTCTCAGGAAGAGAAAGAGAATTACAAAAAAGTATCTGCTTCTTTTATGAATAATTTTAATAATGAAGCTTACAAATCTATTTTTGAAATGTTTGGTTCGGAGATGAAAATTGCTTTACCACTAGATAAAACAGAATCATTATTCAAAAACAATATCGCACCTGCAGGTAAAATCACCTCCATGGAGTTTTCAAAGCTCAGAGGTACTGCTCATATTTATAAAACAACTTTTGATACTGGAACTATTTTAGATTTTACAATATCATTAGACGCGGAAGATAATATCAACGGTTTTTTTGCTGCATTACATCAACCAGAAAGTAAAGGACCAAAGTTAGATAGAAATACGACTAAAATACAATTGCCTTTCAACGAAGAATGGACAGTAGTTTGGGGAGGTACTTCAGTTGAACAGAATTATCATGTGGCTTATAATAATCAAAAGTATGCTTATGATTTATTGATGATGGAAGAAGGGAAATCATTTAAAAATGATGGAAAATCTAATGATGATTATTTTGTCTTTGGGAAACAAGTAATAGCACCTTGCGATGCAACAATTGTTGAAGTAATTACAGGAGTAAAAGACAATATCCCAGGAGAATTAAATCCAAAACAATTAACAGGAAACACGGTTGTGCTTAAAACTGCCAATGCTGAGTTTCTACTGTTTGCTCATTTTAAAGAGAAATCTATTCAAGTAAAAGTAGGTCAGCAAGTAAAAGCAGGTGATCTTTTAGGATTGTGTGGAAATTCTGGAAATAGTTCAGAACCACATTTACACTTAAGCTTACAAAACGTAAAAAATATGATGGAAGCACAAGGCGGAAAACTATTTTTTGAGAATATTAAAGTAAATGGCAAAATCAAAGAAGATTATTTGCCAGTAAAGAACGATAAAATCCAAAATATAAAACGATAAACATATGGTTTTAGAAATGAAAGTTCCTTCACCGGGGGAATCTATTACAGAAGTAGAAATAGCAACTTGGTTGGTAGAAGACGGAGATTATGTAGAAAAAGATCAAGCCATAGCAGAAGTAGATTCTGACAAAGCTACCTTAGAGTTACCTGCTGAAGAAAGCGGAATTATCACTTTAAAAGCTGAAGAAGGAGATGCTGTTGAAGTAGGTGCGGTTGTTTGTTTGATAGACACGGCTGCAGAAAAACCATCAGGTTCTACTGCTGCACCAGCAAAAGAAGAAGTAAAGGAAACTCCAAAAGCTACTCCTGCAAAAGAAGAAGTAAAAACTACCTATGCTTCAGGAACAGCTTCACCCGCAGCTAAGAAAATTTTAGCAGAAAAAGGTATGGACGGTTCTTCAATTCAAGGAACAGGTAAAGACGGAAGAGTTACCAAACAAGACGCAGTTGATGCAGTCCCAAGTATGGGAACTCCAACTACGGGAGGTTCTAGAGCAACAGAACGTAAAAAGCTTTCTATGTTACGTAGAAAAGTTGCACAACGTTTGGTTTCTGTAAAGAATGAAACAGCAATGTTAACGACGTTTAACGAAGTAAACATGCAACCAATCTTTGATCTAAGAGCACAACATAAAGAAGCTTTTAAGTCGAAACATGGTGTTGGATTAGGATTCATGAGTTTCTTTACCAAAGCGGTTGTTAGAGCTTTACAACTGTATCCAGATGTAAACTCTATGATTGATGGAGATTATCAAATAAGTAATGATTTTCAAGATATTTCAATTGCAGTTTCTGGACCAAAAGGATTGATGGTTCCTGTAATTAGAAATGCAGAAAACTTGTCGTTTAGAGGCGTTGAAAGCGAAGTAAAACGTTTGGCATTAAGAGCTAGAGACGGACAAATTACTGTTGATGAAATGACAGGTGGAACATTTACCATTACAAATGGTGGTGTATTTGGATCTATGTTGTCTACACCAATTATCAACCCTCCACAAAGTGCAATTTTAGGGATGCACAATATTGTAAATCGCCCTATGGCCGTTGAAGGTCAAGTAGTGATTCAACCAATTATGTATGTTGCTTTATCTTATGATCACAGAATTATTGACGGTAGAGAATCTGTTGGATTCCTAGTGGCTGTTAAAGAAGCATTAGAAAATCCTGTTGAGTTATTAATGGACGGAAACGTAAGCAAAGCATTAGAAATGTAATCTTTATCACAAGAGATATAAAAAAATAAAATCCCGAGCATTTGCTTGGGATTTTTTATGAAATAATTTCTGATTGAGTATCTTGCATAAAAAAAAGCTAAAATGTCTAAAAATCCTGAGTTAGATCTTGCTGTTAATTTCATTGAAAAAACGGATAGAAATCTTTTTATCACAGGGAAAGCAGGTACAGGTAAAACTACTTTTTTACATAAAATAAAGGAAGAATCTTTAAAAAGAATGGTTATTGTGGCACCTACAGGTGTTGCAGCAATTAATGCAAAAGGAGTTACCATTCATTCGTTTTTTCAAATGCCTTTTGGGCCAATTTTACCAAATCAAATTGCCAACACAACCAACCAACAACGAAAATTTAGTAAAACAAAAATTGATATTATCAAATCGCTAGATTTAGTGATCATCGATGAGATTAGTATGGTGCGTGCTGATTTGTTAGACGGAATTGATCAAGTATTACGCAGATATAAAGACAGAAATAAAGTGTTTGGAGGTGTTCAGGTTTTAATGATTGGAGATTTACAGCAATTATCGCCCGTCGTAAAACCCAATGAATGGAGTTTGCTGCAACAATATTACAATACCGTATACTTTTTTAGTTCTAAAGCGTATCAAGAAGCAAATGTTGTATCTATTGAATTACAACATATTTATCGTCAAAAAAATGAAAAATTCATTACTATTTTAAATGAAATAAGAAACGATAATTTATCTGAGAAATCTGCTGAAATCTTAAACGAACGCTACAACCCAACCTTCTCTCCAACCGAAGACGAAGGTTATATTACATTAACAACACATAACCGAAGAGCCAATTTAATTAATGATTCAGAATTGAATAAACTAAAAACAAAGAGCTTCTTTTTTGACGCTGAAGTTACTGGTAAATTCAATGAGAACTCATTTCCGAATGATGAAAAATTAGAACTGAAAGTTGGAGCACAAGTGATGTTTATTAAAAATGATTCCTCTCCAGAAAAAAGATATTTTAATGGAAAAATAGGAATCATAACAGCTATTTCTAGAGAGACAGTTACGGTACAATGTCTAAATGAGATTGATGAAATTGTCACCGAAAAAGAAATGTGGAATAATATCAATTATTCCATCAATGAAGAAACCAAAGAATTAAAAGAAGACATCATAGGTTCTTTTTCTCAAATCCCTTTGCGATTGGCTTGGGCAATTACCATTCATAAAAGTCAAGGATTAACATTTGAAAAAGCCATTATTGATGCCGAAGCTTCTTTTGCGCACGGACAAACCTATGTTGCTTTGAGTAGATGTACTTCTTTAGAAGGGGTGGTTTTAAAAACTCGAATTACAAGTAGTTCAATTATTAATGATAGTAAGGTAGATTCATTTACAAAAGATATTGCTGAGAATATTCCGGATGAAACCATCTTAAATGCATCTGAAAAGGAATATCAGCTCAATTTGATGGCTGAAGTTTTTGAATATCAAAAATTCTTATATCCAACTACTCGGTTAATCGATATTTTTTACAAGAATAGAACTAGTTTAAAAGGGGCTGTTATTGATCATTTACAGACTGCAAAAGATACCGGAATTGTTCCTTTGATGAAAGTTGCAAACGGATTTAAAAATCAATTACAACAATTATCGGAAAGCAATGTTTTGGCAGAAAATAGTTCTGAGATTCAAGATAGATTTCAAAAAGCAATTGATTATTTCATCAATCAAACAGAAGAATTTATAAAAAAGCCATTAGAAGAAATGACATTTTCTTCTGATAATAAAACGGTAAAAAAAGATTTTGAAAAACAGTTTGAGAATTTACAAGATATCCTTTCTGTAAAACTATTTACCTTAAAAAAGTTAAGCAATGGTTTTAAAGTTCAAGAGTATTTAAGAATAAGATCAAATGCCGTTTTACAAAATGTAGCACTTCCTAAAAAGAAGAAATTACAATCAAAGAGAGACCCAATTTTAGCTTTAAAGTTAAGAGAACTAAGAGATGATATAGCGAAAGCTGAAAACATTCCTCATTTTCAAATATTTACTCAAGAAACTTTGTATGAAATATGTGATGTTTTACCAAGAACAGAAAAGGAGCTTTTAAAGGTTAAAGGTATGGGTAAAATTAGAGTAGAAAAATATGGTGAAGAAATTTTAGAAACCATTGCTGTCTATTGTGAAGAAAATGGAATCAATCTTAAAAACGAGCAAAAGAAAGAAGATAAAAAACCTACCAAGCAAATCTCTTTAGAATTGTTTAAAAGCGGTATGACGGTTAAAGAAATTGCAAAAGAAAGAAGTTTGACAGTAGGAACTATCGAAAGTCATTTAGCAAGTTTTATTCCTTCTGGAGATGTTGATGTCTTAGAATTAATTCCTCTGAAGAAATACAAAAAGATGGTAAAAGCTATTGAATCTGCAGAATTTAAAAACTTAACAGATTTAAAAGAACGTGTAGATAAATCCTATTCTTTTATAGAGTTAAGGATGGTATTAATGTCCCTTGAATTATAAAAAAAACCTCGGAATTTCCGAGGTTTTTTTTTGTGTTCTTATTTTCTAATGTCCTTTGTGGATAAATGAAATTCTTGATACAGTTGTAACAAACTCATTAGCGCAGACATTAAATCTTGCGTTTCTAAAAGAATACTAAAATACAAGGTAGTATTCTTAGGACTTGATTCTTCTGCTCTAATTCTTGCAACTTGTTTTTCTATAGAATCAGAAACGTCAGATAACAATTCTTGTTTTTCAACAAGTACAGCATCTAAATCATCAAAAGTTCTATTTGTAAATGCATCACTTACTTTACTAAGTAAATCAGATAAATGATTATCAATTCCTTTTAAGTCTTTTAATTGACCTTTCTTTAAGTTCTTGTGATTATTATTTACGTGTTTGAAACTTGCTCTAGAAATATAACTAATAGACTGAGCAACATCTTGTAAATACCCTAATACTAAAATATAGAATCTACTTGCCTGAACAGAGGTGTCATCTAAAGACTTGATAAAATAGAAAACTCCATCTTTCAAATCATCGATTTCGTTATTTAGTTTTTCAACATGCTTATCTGTCTTTCGTAACTTATTTAAATCGTGGTTAGCTAAATCGTTGACAACATTCGTGTATAATTTATTCACACGTTGCGCTACTTCAGCAATATGATCTGCACTTTCCTCAATTACACCATTGATGGTAATTAATTCAGCTCTCTCAATATATTCTTTCTTTTTAGTTTCTTTAGTTTTCTTTCTGTGCTTCAACGTATTTCTTCCAATTAAAACAGCGACTAGCACTAATAAAATAGGAATCATAATCATGTCCCAGCTTATTAAATAAGCTACAATAGCAGCAGCGATAAAAGCAGTGATAGCAGTTAAGAACCATCCTCCAACAACATTTATTACTCCAGCTACTCTATATACGGCACTTTCTCTACCCCAAGCTCTATCTGCTAAAGATGTACCCATTGCAACCATAAAAGTTACATAGGTTGTAGATAAAGGAAGCTTCATTGAAGTTGCAATAGATATTAAAATACCTGCAACAATTAGATTTACAGAAGCTCTAACCATATCAAAAGCAGGTAACTCGTAAGTTTTGTCTTTTGGCAACTCTATTACTGGTTTTTGAAATTTAGAATCTACAAAAGCCAATGTCTTTTTTGGAACGATATAACTTAATCCAGCGTTGATTCCCATAGAAGCTCTTACCACAATCCTTGATAATGGGTTGGGTCTAAATTTTTCATGACCTTCTCCTTGACGAGATAAATTAATTCCAGTATCAATTACATTTTTAGCTTTACTAGAAGTCCATAATGTAACGACCATAATTCCTCCAGCTAGTAATAATAACCAGATATTAGAAGGGACTTTTTTAGCTAAGATTCCCATAGAGAAAGCATCTGCTTCTACACCAGAAACACTCCAAGCTTCATAAGAATTCCAAGCTGCAATTGGCACACCAATAAAGTTCACCAAGTCATTCCCTGAAAATGCCATTGCTAAAGAGAAAGTACCAACTCCAATAATTAATTTTAAGACATTTATCTTAAATACTTTAATTAATATTTGTGAAATTAATGTCCAAACTATAAAACTACCAGCTATAATTAATAAGGTATTGTCTTCTATTAAGTGCTTAACATCTTTATAAAAAGGAGTTCCTTTTAACCCTTTTATGATAATAAAATAAGTAATGGCTGTAATAGCAAAACCACCAAAAAGGGCATTTATATAGCTTGCTCTTTTTTCGAAGTTAAATGAGTAAATTAATCTTGATATAAATTGTACGATTGCCCCTACGGAAAATGCGACGACGACGGATAGTAAAATTCCGAAGATAATCAAGGATGCTTTTTCATAATTAATATATTCCCAAATGGCACTTAAAGACTCTGCATCATTTGCTGAAATTTTTATCAGCGAGATAGCAACAGCGGCTCCTAATAATTCAAATACAATTGATACTGTTGTAGAAGTAGGCATCCCTAAGGTATTGAAGACGTCTAACAGTAAAATGTCTGTAATCATTACGGCCATAAATATGAACATGATGTCTTGAAACATGAACATATTTGGATTAAAAATTCCTTTACGTGCAACTTCCATCATACCACTAGAGGTTACTGCTCCAAAGAACACACCTAAACTAGCAATAATCATAATGTTTCTAATTGTAATCGCTTTAGAACCAATCGCAGAATTTAAAAAATTAACTGCATCATTACTAACCCCTACAACTAAATCGACAATAGCTAAAACAGCTAGTGCAACAAGCATTAAAATATATGGATCTCCCATTTTTTTGTTTTTATTTGTTTTGCAAATTTATGAACCCATTTTGGGGTTCATGTTACGTTTATGTTATTTTTTAAAAGTGAATATCTACTTGAAATCGTAACATCAATTGGTTGCTTTTGTCAGTAGTATCTAGATAACTAATATCTGTTTGTATTTTTAATTTATGTCCTGCAATATATTTAGACAATCCTAATGTGTATTGATTTTCAGGAGCTTTTCCAACAATGTCTTCGTCTAATTGAATATTTGTATAACGACCAGATACTTCAACTGTTTTAGAAAGTAAATAACCAGTCTGTAAGTTTAAACCATTTCCTACTTGTACAATATCTCCAGTTAAACTTCCGTCAGAGTTTTTGGCAAAAGGATCTTTTGCATCTCTATTAGCATATTCTCCCATAAAAGAGAATCCTTTGTATTTAAACATAGCATCTACAAATATTGTAGAAATATTTGTCTCGTAAAAACCAACATCATTTGCCATGTATGACCCCATATTACTTCTGTTTCTTACGGCATTATTATTTAGATCATAAGTAACACCAACTGCTAATTTGGGTTTTTGCTCAAATTTTAAATCACTTCCTTTATAATCACCTTTGCTAGCAAAATTCCCCATAGGTAAAAATTCTATTCTACTTGTGTATTGATGACCACCTAAATTTCCAGTAGTAACATTTCTACCTTCACCTTGTGAAATGGCAAATATTTCTTTTACAATAAAGTTTTTTGAAAGATTAAAATGGTGCCTTAATTGAACACCCATATCACGATCTATATTAAATCTACTATTTAATAAAGAACGATCTACCTGTTGAAGATCACCAGAAGAAATAACACGTTCTCTGTTACCTGGAAGTTTCGTTTGACCCATCCATAACACAAAATTACCTGAGAAATTCCATTTTAAAACCGCGTCTAAAATATATCTTGGAGTGTTGCCCGTAAATTCTGAACCTCCAGAAATATCACGATTTGATAATCCTAGCTCTAATTTATATTGAAGTTTTGTACTGTAGGCAAAACCATCAAATTTTAAACGTGCTCTTCTTACTAAAGAGGAAAACTCAGGGTCGTATAAACCACCATTATTTGAATCCCACTGACCTATAGATAGGATTTGCATTCTGGTTCCTATCTTCATTGACCAAGTACTGTCTTTTCCAATAAGATTAAAGAGTCCTTTTCCGAATTTTGGAGCGTTAGCTTCTTGTGCATTAATGCTTAAACAAAGAAACATGCTCATACACAATAGTGTATGCTTAAATTTCATAATTATTAGTTTTTGTCAGTGCAAATAACCAATCCTTATGTTAACTAAATGTATCTTAAACATTAAAAAATAAAAACTGCCTTGGCCAAAGGCAGTCATTAAAATCATGTAATAAATTGACAAAAACTAATTACCATGATGATAAAAAGAATCTTAAAGATTTACTACAAATATCTTAATGATACTTAAAGTTATTGTACTTATAAATTTAAGGAACTGTTAAGTAATTTTTCAAAAAACAGATCTTTTTGAAATTCAATTAATCCTTAGTTAATATATGAATAACGCTAAATTAACAATTTTAGGTACCTTTATAAGAAAACTAGTATATATGGAATATCTTAAAATAAGCTTAATCACTTTTGTGGCCTTGGAACATTTATATTTTTTAATACTAGAAATGTTTCTTTGGACTAAACCAAGAACAATCAAGATTTTTGGAATTAGAGATAAAAAACTAGCAGAAGACACAAAAGTGCTTGCAGCAAATCAAGGTTTGTACAATGGTTTTTTATCAGTTGGATTAATTATATCACTACTATTTAATGAAGAAAATGTGAGTATTTTGTTTTTATCTTTTGTAATTATAGCTGGAATTTACGGGGCATATTCAACAAAAAACAAAAAATTGTTTATTGTTCAAAGCATACCAGCAATTATTGCACTTTCTATGATTTCTTTAACATAAAATAGCATAGTATTTAAGTATATTAGCTGCCTTAAAAAAAGAAACAATATGAGACAGTTAATTTTAATTTTTCTAGCAACATTTACATTTTCTATAACTTCAAACGCTCAGTTTAATGTTAATGGAAATGAAACCATTCTTACACCTAAAGAAGATGTTGCTGTTCCTATTTCACTGAAGGGAATTCAATTTAAAAAATATTTAAGCCAAGATTATAAACCAGCATTTGTTGATGAAATAAAAGAACAAACTTATTTGAGATATAATATTTTTGATGATGAAATGGAGTATGTTAAAGGGAATCAAATTTATTATTTAAAAAAAGAAATAGGAAGAACTGTTCGTTTTGCGGATAACACTACTTATAAAGTATATCAGAAAAGTGGATCCCTGAAATATTTTCTAGTTAATGTTGAAGGAAAGAATGATCTTGTCACAAATCAGATTGTTAAGTTTTATCCTAAAGAAGAACCTCTTTCAGGTTATGACCGAGGTAAGTCTGCAGATTATAAAAGAAAAAATGATGAATTTTATATTGCAACTAAAAGCAGAGTGGTACAACTACCAACAAATAAGAAAAGTTTTTATAAATTTTTTGGACCAAAAGCACCACAAATCAAAAGCTACCTTAAAAAGAATAGACTTAGTTACAAAAAAATAGAAGATTTAGAAAAAGTAATAACGTATTATAATACATTATAATCTCTTTCATTACTGCTTTTTAATAGTTAATAAACCATAAATCAATGTATTAAGTATGTTAAAATGCGTTTTTTCTTATTAACAATAAGTAATAATTGTTATATTTATATTTAATCAAAAATTTTAGAGATGAAAAGAATACTAATTTTACTTGTAGTAGCTATCGGATTTAGCTCAACTACTAGCGCACAATTTGGAAGAACTACCTCTGTTACAAGTAGACCAGGGAACATGAATATCCCAATTGCGCATTTAAGACTTAAAACAATTGACAGAGCTGCAGAAAAAGAGAGCGAAGAGTTAGTAAAAAAGAAATACTTGACTTACTCTTATGAAATAGCGACCGTTGATAGTTATGATACTAAAGCGTATGTTAGGTATAATATTTTTGACGATGAAATGGAATTTGTTAAGGATGAAAGCATCTATTATTTAGCAAAAGAAGAAGGAAGAAAGGTTCATTTTACAGCATCTGGCTTTACTTACAAAGTATACGATTTAAATGGTGATTTACACTTTTTTAAGCTACTTCAGGAAGGTAAAAATTCATTGGTTGCAAAACAAGGCATAAGATATATCGATGCAAAAGCGGCACTTTCTGGTTATGATAGAGCTAAACCAGCTAATTACAAAAAATTAAAAGATGAATTATATCTTGCTTTAGAGGATAAAACTCTAGTAAAACTTTCTAAGAAGAAAAATCAGTTTTTCTCAGCATTTGGCAGTAAAGAATCTGTAATGAAAGCCTACATGAAAAAAAATAGATTAAATTATAAAAACCGTACAGATTTAGAAAAAGCAGTAGCTTATTTTAATACGTTATAATTTCTTTTTTTCTTCTGTAACAATAAAGTTTTTTAAATAAAAGGGCTCAAAATAAGCGACATCTTCGATGTCGTTTTTTTTGTACTTATCAAAGGAAAGTTGTCCCATATCTTTGGATGATGGAAATAAGTCTTCAATAAATATAGCATGCTTATGAAGAATGATTTCCTTACACTTATTTGCACCATCTCCAATAAAATAAAGCTTATTCTTTTCTAATTCTTTTAGAAAAGAATTAACATCAACAATCTCGGCTTTTGTTTCTCTAATAAAATGATAGGAGGTATCAAAAACAGCAGAATAGACTTCCATCCTTCTAGCATCTATCATTGGTATAATCAAACCTTCTTTAATTGAAACGGCATGAGCTAAAACTTCTAGTGAGTTTATTGATATTAGTGGAATATCGTTGGCAAAGCATAATCCTTTTGCAGCCGAGACACCTATTCGTAATCCTGTATAAGATCCAGGTCCTTTTCCAACAGCAATTGCGGCTATTTGATCTATCCTTAACTTACTCTCGTTTAAAGTTTCTTTAATCAGTGGGTGTAACATTTCTGCATGAGAATAGTTACCGGTGTTTATTTCTTTTAATGAAATAATTTCTCCGTTTCTTGCAATGCTAACAGAACAATTTTTAGTAGAAGTTTCTATGTTTAAGATGTAACTCAAAACTTTTTTTTGCAAAGATAAAGCATAAAAAAACCTCGACCAAAAGTCGAGGTTTTATTTAAATTATAGATTGATTAATCTAAGTTTAATTCACCGTAGTAGAATTGAAGTACTTTAGTTTTAAAGACATAATCATATTTAGCTCTAATTAGAGCAGATTCTGCACTCACTAGTCTGTTTCTTACTAAATCAAAATCAAACAATGTTGTGGCGCCTAGATTATAGCTTTCTTGAGCATTTTTAAAAGCTTCTCTTTGTGCTTCTAAAGATATCTTTGCAGCTTCATACGTTTTTGTAGCAGCTTTAGAATCTACAAAAGCTTGCTCGATTGTTTGTTGAAGTTGTAGCTTTTCATTATCTAAATTTAATAAAGATTGTTCTCTATTAATATATGATTTAGCCACATTATTTCTTGTTTGAAACCTATTAAAAATAGGAATATTAAGAGAAACAGATGCCCCATAAGTAACCCTGTCTTTCAACACTTGTCTAAAGAAATAATCATTAGTCTGTCCTGGAAGTAAATTATTTAATTGATTAAAATAAGAAGTTCCACTATTTACATTATAAGTCAATGTTGGTAAAAAAGCACCTTTGGCGATTTCTATATTAAAATCAGAATTTATAATTCCTAATTCAGCTCTTTTAATTTGAGGCTGAGTAGTTAGCGCTTTTTCATAAACAACTTCAGAAGTTTCATATAATAAAACAGCAGAGGGTGTTCCAATTTCTAAACTTTCAACATCAAAGTTATCCGAAGGAACTTGTAATAATTGAGCTAGATTAAGCAAAGCTATTGTAAGTGTGTTTTCATTAGCGATAACACTTTGTTGATCATTTGCAGCAGTAGATTGAGTATTTAGCAAATCCCCTTTTGGAGTAATACCAGCATCATATCTTTGTTTAGCAGCCTCTACTTGTTTTTTGCTGATAGCTGCTTGTATTTGAGCGACTGTTAAGTTTTCTTTAGCAAAAAGAACATTTAAATAACCATTTACAACAAATAAAGAAATGTCATTTTGAACCTTTTCTAAATCAAGTTTACTAGATTCTATACCAAGCTGGGCTTGCTTATATGAATTTAAATTTCTAAATCCATTAAAAATTGTTCCGTTAGCAGAAAGGCTAAACCTTCCATTAAAATTTGTTGTGTTTCTTAACACACCGCTTCTGTCTGGTGATAAACCAGAATTTACACCTGCTCCAGAGGTAGCTCCGAGGCTAGGAAGAAAATTTCCTTTTGAAATTGCTACATCTCTTTCTGCAAGAGATACATTAAGGATGTTTTGTTTGATTGAAATGTTATTTTCTATGGCGTGATCAACACATTCTTTTAATGTCCATTTTTTCTGAGAGAATCCCAAAGTGACAAATAGAAGTGTTACAATTAGTAAAAACTTTGTTTTCATGTTGGTTAGATTGTTATCGTATTTTGTGTTACAATATTTGTAAAAAGATGCTAGTTTGGTTTTTAACATCTTACATAAGACGACCAAAATTAGAATATGTTACACTGAATGCCTCTTATTGAAATGTTAATTTTTGACTCTTTTTTTATATCTATAAATGAAATAGAATAAAAGACCAATCAAAATGTATGGAAAAACCATTAAATAAGTAATTCCGTTATTAACTCCTTCTGCCATCGAAACATCTCCATTTTCAACTACAGCCTTACACATAGCACATTGAGAACTTGCAGGAATAGTAACTAAGAAGAACAATAAAAATGCTAACGTCGATTTGAAGATTTTAGGCATAGTATGGTGAAATCATTAGATAGACTATTACTCCTGTGACTGCTACATATAACCAAAGAGGAAATGTAATTTTTGCAATTTTTTTATGTTCTGGAAATTTACCAAGTTTTGCTCTCATTAAGGTGATTAAAACAAACGGAATGATAATTACAGAAAGAATGATGTGCGTAATCAAAATAAAATAATAGATGTACTTTATGAATCCTTCACCCCCAAAAGATGTTGAATCTGATGTCATATGATAGGCAACATACATGACAAGAAATAGAACAGAACATATAATGGCTAAGGTATTAAGTTTCTCATGAAGTGCTTTGTTTCCTTTCTTGATAGCAATTACTGCAAAGACTAATAAAACAGCTGTAAAACCATTTACAGTTGCATAAATTGGTGGTAAAAAAGTTAACGGTTCTACATCAAAACCTAATTTTCTTAAGTTCACACCAAACAAAGCTGCAACAGCCACAGGGATTATAATTGAAAGAATTGTAATCCATCGCTTGTATCTCTTTTCCTTTAATTCTGTACTATTCATATAATAAAATTTTAATGTCTTCTTTTAATTCTTTAATTTGATCAGGAAAGCCAGTTTCTTCTAATGCTCTGTAATATAAGATAGGATTTCCCTGAGAATCTCTTCTAGATCTTATAAATCCTTTTTTATCCACTAATGCAAACAATCCAGAATGTTCAAAACCACCATGAGCCTCATCTTTGTTTATTCCTGTATATAATTTAAATCCTTTATTAGATAATTCATAAACAGTTTCTTCAGATTTACCAGTTAATAGATGCCAGTTCTTATGCGTAATTCCATATGATTGTGCATATTCTTTTAAGACTTTTGGCGTATCGGTGTTTGGTGTGATAGAAATGGATGCTATTCCAAAGTTAGGGTTATCAGTAAATTCTTCCTGAATTGTCAACATTTTCTGGTTCATTAATGGACAAATTGTAGGACACGTTGTAAAGAAAAACTCTACAACAAATACTTTTTTCTTGTAAGTATTATTGTTGATGGTATCTCCATTTTGATTTATAAATTCGAATGAAGGAACCTTATCATAAGTAAATAAAGAGGATGTTTTATTCACCTCTGTTTTCTTGTTTAACCTGTTGTTGTCTATGAGTGTTTCGTTTGAAATTCTATCATCCAGATTTCTAACAACGTAAATTCCAAAAATGAGTATAATAAATGCAATACCTACATAAGAATATTTCTTATTCATAAATTTAGTTTTTTCTGTCTGCCTTATTCTTGTTTTTAAAAGCGGCTCTATATTCATATAGAAGCACTTTTATATCATCTTCCATTTTATTATTTAGCTCTGCAACAGACTCTATATTGTAACCAAACATGATTCCGTTTTCTTTGTCATTATCTCTTCCTCTAAGATTTAATTCTTTGTCGATAAGATATGCTTTTTTAGAATAAAAAGTAGTGTCTAGATCTTTGTCAGTTTTTAAATTTTGATGTAATAAAGTTAATACGTTTTCATCCGAAGGAATGAAATTCCATTTAGACATATCTGTAAATGCCGCTAAATCGGATTTTAGTTTTTGAACACTTTTTTCTGAACTTTTAGGATAAACAGCGATTATTTGAAAAGGTCTATAGCCATAAAACTCTTTGTAAATTTTTTGATTTAAATTAAATAGTCCGCCTTTCTTAGTGTCAATATTATTCCCTAAAAAACACAAAACGGTTACATGGTCTCTTAATGAAATAGAGCTTGTGTTTTCAATTTTATCTAAAGAAACATTGTAGGTAAGTGTTGGTAATTTTTTAAAATTATTAATCCCTGTAGATAGTATTAAAAAAAACAGCAAAGGGAACACAAAGAGTGCAATGAGTACAAATCTTTTCTTAGTAATTTTCATGATTTTAGATAAAAAAAGGTGGTTAAAGAACCACCTTGATTAAAATTTTATTACCAACGCACTAAGGGCGCTAGTGTGCTATATAAATAGTCTCCTTCAATTAGTAGGAGTGTTACTAAGTAGATAATTAAGAATACTGCTGTCCAAACTACAGCTCTTCTAAACCAAGTTTTCTCACCTTCCATGTGCATAAAAGACCAGGTAATTCCATAAGCTTTTGCTAATGTTAAAATGATGAAAATCCAGTTTAAAGGACTAGTCCCTAAAATACTTGTTAAGTGCAGTGCCTCTGGTTTATATATCCCTAATGCTACTTCTACTATTGTTATTGCTGAAAGTATCCAAAATACAATCCAGATTCTTTTTGTATGAGATTGTGCGTGCGCCATTTCTTTCTTTTCTTTTTTAAATTATACTAAATAGAAGAAGGTAAATACAAATACCCAAACTAAATCTACAAAGTGCCAATATAATCCTACTTTTTCTACCATTTCATAATGTCCTCTTTTCTCATAGGTTCCAAGAATAACATTAAAAAAGATGATGATATTAAATATGATACCCGATAATACGTGAAATCCGTGAAAACCTGTGATAAAGAAAAAGAAGTCTGCGAAAATTGTATTCCCATATTCATTAACTTCCAAATTAGCTCCTTCAACTACAAGTCTTGTTTTTGCTAATTCTTCTGATCCTTTTTCTCTAGATAATATTGTTTTTTGTTTTTTTTCTAAATCAATAAGTTCAGTTCTAATTTGAACATCTGGATTGGCTTCATATGAACTGATGATTTGTGCTATTGAGTATTGAGCAATAGTACTTTCTTCTTCAAACCACAAACCATTTTTCTTAGTGTGTTGCTCTCTAACATCTCCTCTGTCACCAACAACAAAGTCAGCTAAAGCTATTTGTTTTCCTTCAGAATCTACAAATTGCAGAATTTTACCGTCTGTAGTTTTAACTGCTCCATAAGTTCCATTAATAAAAGTATTCCATTCCCACGCTTGCGACCCAACGAAAATGATACCTCCAATGATAGTTAAAAGCATATAAATGGTTACCTTTTTCTTATTCATGTGATGACCAGCATCTACAGCTAATACCATAGTAACTGATGAAAAAATCAGTACAAAGGTCATAAAAGCAACATAAATCATTGGAAAATCTCCATGTACAAAAGGAACGTGAGTAAACACTTCATCAGCAATTGGCCATGAATCAATAAATTTAAAACGAGTTAAACCATAAGCTGCTAAAAAAGCAGAAAATGTTAAGGCATCTGATACAATAAAAAACCACATCATCATTTTACCATAACTGGCTCCAAAAGGTCTTACACCTCCACCTCCCCAAGTAGGTTTCTTATCATTAGGTACAGCAATGTTTGCTTCCATAAATTTCTTATATAAAATTCTTTAATAGTTGGCCAAAATTAATCAATTTTCATCATCTAATAAAATAGAAAAAGAAAAATAAATAAATCCATAAAACATCTACAAAATGCCAGAAGATAGCGCCTAGTTCAAAGCCTAGTAAATCATCCGCTTTGTAGCGATATTTAAAATGATTATAAATTACGACAAGTAGCACAATAATCCCAGCAGCGATGTGTATCACATGCATTAATGTTATTCCAATTATAAAGGATGTTGAAACGGTACTTTCTTTTCCTGTAAAATATAATCCAGCATCTTTTAATTCGTTAAAACCTATCCATTGAAACCATACAAATGCAATCCCTAAAACTAATGTGGTCACTAAAAAAGCAATAGAGAGCTCTCTTTTTTCTTTTTTAATAAGTCTTTGAGATATAAAAATGGTAATACTACTTAAGATGATAAGGAAAGTACTTGTGTAAAAAGCATCTGGTAGATCAAAAGTTACCCAATCATCTCTTCTCATACTAATCACATAGGCACTTGTAAGACCGGCAAAAAACATCACCATACTAATCATGGAGACCCATAACATAGGTTTTGCAGACTTTTTCCTACCAACTTTCAATTCTTCTTGTAATTCTTGTTTACTAATATTCATGTTAGTGTAAAAATTTATCGATTACATATATAACCTGTATAGCCGTTATATACAGAACGCTAGATAGCATTAATTTTCTAGCTTCAATATTTGTTTGTTTTTTATGAAGTAAAACTCCATAATACAGCATTGATGCTCCCAATAAAGCAACTATTATTGCTGTAATAGGATGTATGTAAAAGGCTCCAGTCATTTTTAAGACTGGTGCAACGGATACTAAAATCATGATTGCTGTGTAAAAGAGAATCTGTTTTGTGGCAGATTGATCTTTCTTATTCATGGGTAGCATTATAAATCCTGCTTTTTTATATTCTTCAAACTGTAACCATCCAATAGCCCAAAAATGAGGAAACTGCCAGAAAAACTGAATCATAAATAAAAAACCAGCTTCAATTCCAAATTGATTAGTAGCTGCAACCCAACCTAACATAAAAGGAATAGCTCCGGGTAAAGCACCAACAAAAACAGCTAAAGGTGAAACAGATTTTAAAGGAGTATAGGCACAGGTGTATAAAAATATGGAAATAGCTCCAAATAAGGCACTTTTAGGATTGATGCTATATAAAATTCCAATTCCTATGATGGTAGCTATAATTGCAAAGGTTAGTGCTGTTGATTTAGACATTCTTCCGGTAGGAAGCGGTCTATTCATGGTTCTTTTCATCAAAGCATCAGTATCTTTTTCAATCACTTGATTAAAGGCATTCGAAGCTGCAACCATTAAAAACCCTCCTAAGCCCAGTAAAAAAAGTACTTGATAATTAATAATGTCAACGGCTAGTAAATAACCAGCAATAGAAGAAAAAACAACACTTAAAGACAATCCTACTTTTGCAAGTTGTTTAAAGTCCGAAAGGGTACTTTTGAATGAGAATTTATCGTCGATAACTGTAGTTGAACTCATTAGAAATTTAATCGTCTGCAAAGATATTTCATAATAATTGAAATCCCATAGCTTTTCCAAATTATTCAATTAAAATAAAAAGAAAATAATTTTCAAAAGTCTTTGTAGTTTGCTTTTTTGTTTTAAATTTGCATCCGCATTCATAGCAATGCTAGTTCTTTAAAATACGACTACGCGAAAGTAGCTCAGGGGTAGAGCATCACCTTGCCAAGGTGGGGGTCGCGGGTTCAAATCCCGTCTTTCGCTCTATTCTTTATAAATATACCAACGCTGTGCTGAGCACAGTCGAATCATGCTGAAGTGGTGGAATTGGTAGACACGTTGGACTTAAAATCCAATGAGCAGTAATGCTCGTGCGGGTTCAAGTCCCGCCTTCAGTACTAAAAAAGCCTTAGCGATTTGCTAAGGCTTTTTTTTATATCTTAATTTGTCTGTTAATTTGTTGATCTAGTGAGATAAAAGTTTCTGTTCTAGAAACCCCTTTGATCCTTTGGATATCGTTATTCAATAAATACATTAAGTCTTCATTGTTTTTACATAGAATTTTAATGAAGATAGCCCAGTTTCCTGTGGTGTAATGACTTTCTACAACTTCCGGAATTTCCTTTAATTTTTTTATTGCAGAAGAATACATGCCTGCAGACTCTAGGTGAATACCAATAAAAGCCATAGTTGTATACCCTAAAGCTTTAGGATTTAAAATTAATCTTGAGCCTAACATTAAGTCAGAATCTTCTAATTTTCTTAAACGTTGATGAATAGCAGCTCCTGAAATCCCTACCTCCCTTGCAATTCCTAAAACCGGTGTTCTAGCATCTTCTACTAGCCTTTTGATAATGATCTTATCAATACCATCTATTTTGATCCCCCCAGACATAAATATATAGTTTGTTAGTTGTTTATTGTAAGTGTCAAATATAAAAAAAGAAAGGATATAAACAATATCCTTTCTTTTAATTATTTAATATAAGTAAAACTTCTTTTTAAGCTTCCATTTCGAAACCTTCCATGAATTTAGTAGTATAGTTTCCAGCAACATAGTCAGGATGGTCCATCAATTGTCTGTGGAAAGGGATGGTAGTTTTTACACCTTCGATGATAAATTCGTCTAATGCTCGCTTCATTTTATTGATAGCTTCTTCTCTTGTTTGAGCTGTAACAATCAATTTGGCAATCATAGAGTCATAATTTGGAGGTATCATATAACCAGAATACACATGAGTATCTAATCGAATTCCATGACCTCCTGGAGCATGAAAAGTTGTTATTTTTCCTGGAGAAGGTCTAAAATTGTTATAGGGATCTTCCGCATTAATTCTACATTCAATAGAATGCATTTGAGGATAGTAGTTTTTTCCTGAAATTGGAACACCAGCAGCAACTAAAATCTGTTCTCTAATCAAATCATAGTTTACAACTTCTTCAGTAATTGGGTGTTCTACCTGAATACGAGTATTCATTTCCATAAAGTAGAAATTTCTATGCTTGTCTACTAAGAATTCAACAGTACCTGCTCCTTCATATTTAATGTATTCTGAGGCTTTTACTGCTGCGTTACCCATTTTTTCTCTCAACTCATCGGTCATAAATGGAGAAGGCGTCTCTTCGGTTAATTTTTGATGACGTCTTTGTACCGAACAGTCTCTTTCTGATAAATGACAAGCTTTACCAAAAGAATCTCCAACAATTTGAATTTCAATATGACGTGGCTCTTCTATTAGTTTTTCTAAATACATAGCATCATTACCAAAAGAAGCTTTTGCTTCTTGTCTAGCAGAATCCCATGCATCTCTTAAATCTTCAGCTTTCCAAACAGCACGCATTCCTTTTCCACCACCACCAGCAGTAGCTTTTAACATTACAGGGTAACCCGCTTCTTTAGCAAGTTTCTCACACTCTTCAAAATCTTCTAGAATACCTTCAGATCCTGGAATACACGGAACTCCTGCAGCTATCATAGTAGCTTTTGCAGATGCTTTGTCTCCCATTTTATCGATCATTTCTCCGGTAGCACCAATGAATTTGATATCATGTTCTTCACATAGTTTTGAAAATTTAGCATTTTCAGACAAAAAACCATATCCTGGATGAATTGCGTCTGCATTAGTAATTTCTGCTGCTGCAATAATATTTGACATTTTAAGGTAAGAATCTGTACTTGGAGGTGGTCCAATACAAACCGCTTCGTCTGCAAATTTAACATGCAGACTTTCTGCGTCTGCTGTAGAATAAACAGCAACAGTTTTTATGCCCATCTCTTTACAGGTTCTTATTACTCGAAGAGCAATTTCACCTCTATTGGCAATCAATATTTTTTTAAACATAATTGTATAGTTTTATTCTTAATTTTTAAAAGGATTTTAATTAAACCTTTTAAAAAATTAAGACGGGTCTACTAAAAATAAAGGTTGATCAAACTCTACAGGAGAAGAATCATCAATAAGAACTTTTACAATTGTTCCAGAAATTTCAGATTCTATTTCATTAAAAAGTTTCATAGCTTCAATAATACAAACAGTATCACCTACTTTAATTTCACTTCCTACTTCTACAAATAAAGGCCTGTCTCTTATACACATCTCCGAGCCCACGAGACCGTACTAGATCTC
>CAJXRR010000024.1 GCA_913060575.1 uncultured Flavobacterium sp. | reverse complement strand
AAATTACTCATGTCATTAAAAAGTTGAATATTAACTACTCTTTTTATGCTTGTTCCTTCTTCGATGTTAATTACTTTTCCAATTGGAATTCCAGCCGGAAAAATTGTAGAATTTCCACCCGTAATAATAGTATCTCCTGTTTTTATAACCGCTTGTCTTGGAATATCTAATAATTGAACAATGTGATAATCAATTCCATTCCACTCAAGGCTTCCATAATAATTGTTATGTTTAAATTTAGCATTAATCTTGCTATTCTTATTTAAAACAGATTGAACTCTAGAGTAATTGGTTGCAACATTTTCTGTAATACCAATAATTCCTTTGCTATTTACAACCGCCATTTCTTTAGAAATGCTATCGCTTTTACCTAAATTAATTGTTAAAAAGTTATAATTATTTGAATATTGATTTTTCTCTATTCTTCCATTAATGTAAGAATATCTTTGATGAAATTGAGTTGTATCGATTACTGTTATTTCACTAACGGAATCAATAACTTTTAGCAGTTTTTCATTCTTGTTTTTAAGTATAGTGTTTTCGTTTATAAGTTCAATATTCTCTTTATTTAATTGAAAATAATCACTCACAGAAGTTACTTTATTATAAAAACCACCGGTAACACTGTTTGCAGAATTTACAAACTTACTTTTGTGAAAATTATGGTTATTTATAACTAAGCTGAGTGCAATAAACTCTAGAAGTAAAAAAAATAAGAAATATCGATACTTCCGAATAAAATAGATAAGTTGCTGCATAAGAAGTAAAGATGTCTTAGGTTATTTCATTAAGACACTTTTGTATTTGTCTAACTCTTTTAAGGCAATTCCAGTTCCTCTTACAACCGCTCTTAACGGATCTTCTGCCACATAAACGGGTAAGTCTGTTTTTCTAGATAGACGCTTGTCTAAACCTCTTAACATAGAGCCACCACCTGCAAGATAAATTCCTGTATTATAAATGTCTGCAGCTAATTCTGGTGGAGTTTTAGATAATGTCTCCATCACAGCATCTTCAATTCTTAAAATTGATTTATCTAATGCTTTAGCAATTTCTCTATAAGAAACCTGTACTTGTTTTGGTTTACCGCTTAACAAATCTCTACCTTGAACTAACATGTCTTCTGGCGGATTGTCTAAATCTTCTGTAGCTGCTCCTATGGTAATTTTTACTTTTTCTGCAGTAGTTTCACCAACATATAAGTTATGTTGGGTTCTCATGTAATACATGATATCATTGGTAAATAAATCACCAGCAACTTTTACAGATTGATCACAGACAATTCCTGCTAATGCAATAACTGCAATTTCAGTTGTCCCACCACCTATATCAATAATCATGTTTCCTTTTGGTTCCATGATATCGATTCCAACACCAATTGCCGCAGCCATTGGTTCGTAAATTAAGTAGATTTCTTTGGCATTCATATGACGAGCAGAATCTTGTACAGCTCGTTTTTCAACTTCTGTAATTCCAGAAGGAATACAAATAACCATTCTTAAAGCAGGAGGGAAGAGTTTCTTTTTGATGGCTGGAATTTGCTTTACAAATTCTTTGATCATTTCTTCTGAGGCTTGAAAATCTGCAATTACTCCATCTTTTAAAGGACGAATTGTTTTGATGTTTTCATGCGTTTTTCCTTGCATTAAATTTGCTTCTTTACCTGTAGCAATAATTTTACCGGTAACTCGATTTCTAGCAACAATAGAAGGGCTATCAATCACAACTTTTCCGTTGTGAATAATAAGTGTATTTGCCGTACCTAGATCGATGGCAATGTCTTCTGTCATGAAATCAAAAAAGCCCATAAATATGATTTGTTTCTTAGTATGAATGTATTCTTACAAAGCTAGTAAAAATAAGCTAGTAAGCAAGTTGAAATTTAATGTTTAAAATGTCTTGTTCCAGTCATCACCATTGATAAATTGTTTTCGTTACAATAATCAATACTTAACTGATCTTTTATAGATCCTCCAGGCTGTATAACACTCTTAATTCCTGCTTTGTCAGCTATTTCTACACAGTCTGGAAATGGAAAAAACGCATCACTTGCCATTGCCGAACCTTTTAAATCAAATCCAAAATTTGTTGCTTTTTCAATCGATTGTCTTAATGCATCAACTCTACTAGTTTGTCCAGTTCCACTGGCTAGTAATTGTTTGTCTTTCACTAAAACAATAGTGTTTGACTTTGTGTGCTTACAGATTTTAGAAGCAAATAATAAATCTTCTAACTCAGTTTCAGAAGGTTTATTGTTGGTTGGATATGACAAATCTTCTAATGAATCTGTAATGTTATCTTTATCTTGAACTAATAATCCGTTTAAGGAAGTTCTTACGATTTGATTTGGTAATTTAACCTCTTTTTGAATTAAAACAACACGATTCTTTTTTCCCTTTAAAACTTCAAGAGCATCTTCATCGTATGACGGAGCAATTACAACCTCACAAAATAATTTATGAATTTCTTCTGCGGTAGCTTTGTCAATTTTAGTATTAGAAATTAAAATTCCACCAAAAGCAGAAACAGGATCACCAGCTAATGCATCTACATAAGCTTTAGCAATTGTTTTTCTTTGAGCAAAACCACAAGCATTATTATGTTTTAAAATGGCAAACGTAGGGTCTTCTCCAATAAATTCACTCATTAAATTAACCGCAGCATCAACATCTAGTAAATTATTATAACTCAATTCTTTTCCATGTAGTTTGTCAAACATGGCATCTAAATCACCAAAGAAATATCCTTTTTGATGCGGGTTTTCACCATAACGTAAAGTTTTAGAGATGGTTTCACTTGCTTTAAATACGACTTCATCTTCATTAAAATAATTGAAAATAGCGGTATCGTAATGAGAAGAAATATTAAATGATTTTGCAGCAAACTTTTTTCTTTCAGAAAGGCTTGAAGCTCCATTATTATTGTTGTAAAGCTCTGAAAATTCTTCATATTGATCCATAGAAGAAATGGTAAAAGTATCTTTAAAGTTTTTTGCAGAAGCTCTTATTAAAGAAATACCACCAATATCAATTTTTTCAACGATATCTTGTTCTGATGCTCCAGAGGCAACCGTTTTTTCAAACGGATATAAATCAACAATCACAAGATCGATTTGAGGAATGTCAAATTCTTTCATTTCAGAAACATCACCTTCGTGATCTTGTCTATTTAAAATACCTCCAAAAACTTTTGGATGTAATGTTTTAACTCTTCCGCCTAAAATAGAAGGATAAGAAGTTACATCTTCTACAGCAATAACTGGAATGTTTAATTCTTTAATAAATTTCTCGGTACCACCGGTAGAATAAATAGTGACATTATTTTCATGTAATGCTTTTACAATTGGCGCTAAGCCATCTTTATGAAATACAGAAATTAATGCAGATTTAATGATTTTTGTGTTGCTCATCTTGTTGTGTTGTTAAGCACACAAATCTACTAAATGTGTCTAGTTAAAACAACAGAAACTAATTGGAAATCAAGAAACTTATTCCACTATTGTGAATAAACTTTTTTTGTAAAAGATTCTACAAGAATTTTGTAGTTTTTAGAGGGTTTTTCTCTCTTGCGTTTTATCAAACCAACCTTGTAAAGAAAAGTTTTAATAATTGAAGACCGTTTTTTAATCATGATTTTTTGGGGTAGACTTAAAATAATAAAATTAGAATAAGATTCTAATAATATCAATACCCAAAAATGGTGAAATTAAAAACTCCCTATAAATAGGGAGTTGTACAAAATAAAATAATATTTTTTATTCTGAGTTTTCTAAAAAATCTCGAAACCAATAGATAAATCTTTCAATCGCTGTTGATTTTTCGGGAAATTCACTTGATAAACTGCCGCCGTAGGAAGCAGTTCTTTTAAAGTCTTCTTTTTTCATTAGTAGGGGGGTTTAATGATTAATAGAAAATTGTTATTATGTAATTACACAACAAACATATTTTAAAAATCAGTAAATAACAATACCCAGAATTAGTGAAATTTTAAACTACGTGTTTATAGGGAGTTTAATATAGTGTTGCAATTTTAGCACAAACAAACTCAAGTAACTCTTCATCTTCAGGGTTGAAAGGATTGACAGTATGCGAATCAATATCTATTTGACCAATGTTTTCATCATTTACAAAAATAGGAATCACAATTTCAGATTTTACTTTCCAGCCACAAGAAATATAATTATCTTGATCTGCAACATCCTGAACAATAAAGTTTTCATTGCTAACAGCAACCTGACCACAAATTCCTTTACCAAATGGGATAATGGTATGTTCTGTAGGTTCTCCTGTAAACTCAGCTAATTTCAATTCTTCTTTGTCTCCATTTTTGAAATAAAAACCCACCCAATCATAATACGAAATTTCATTTTCAAGAAAATCGCAAATAGCTTGTTGTTTTTGACTTGTTGTTTTTTGTGAAGAAATAATGTCTTCTATGGTGTTCTTAAGGTTATTGATGTTCACGATTTTTCTATATTTGTATATTGTAAAATAATACAGCAAAATTAAACCAAATTCTTTATGAAAAAGCAAAGAAATATCGTTCTTTTTCTAGTCAAATTTTTTGCTACGTATTTTATATTATTCGCACTTTATTCATTTTACTTACAAAAAACACAACAAAAAGGAACCGTTTTTTCATGTGCTCCAATAACTACTAAAGTAGCCAATCAAACCAAAACAGTATTAACATTTTTCGGATATGATGCCTCAGTTGTTCAGCATACAGATGAAATGTCTGTAAAAGTATTGCTGAATGGTCACTATACTGCTAGAGTTATCGAAGGCTGTAATTCTATCAGTATTCTTATTTTATTTTTAGCTTTTGTTATTGCTTTTCCTGGTTCAATAAAAGCAACAATTTTATTTGGGATAGTAGGGAGTTTTATAATTTACGGAGTGAATATTTTACGGATTGCTTTTTTAACAGTGATGCTTTATAAATATCAAGATCATCAAACCTTATTGCATAATCTTGTTTTTCCGGCCATTATTTACGGAATTACTTTTTTATTATGGGTGCTGTGGGTTCATAAATTTTCAAATTATAAGAAATGAACAAAATAATAAAAATTGGTGGTGTTATCTTTTTGTTTGGACTGTTATTTATGATCAGAGCTTTCGAAGAAAATTTGTTTTACGATCCATTAATTGTTTATTTTCAAAACGATTATTTATACAAAGCCGTTCCTAAAATAGATACTTGGCATTTAATAGTGGACATGTTTTTTAGATATACTTTAAATAGCATAATTTCTTTAGCAATTATTTATTTGATTTTCAGGAAAAAAAAAATCATCAAGTTTTCAGGGTTCTTTCTCATGCTAGCCTTTATGGTCCTTATTGTTATCTTTTCAATTTCACTAAGAAATAATTTAGAAAGCGGCTATCTCTTTGCTTTCTATGTTAGGAGGTTTATAGTCCACCCAATGTTATTGTTAATTCTTTTGCCTGCTTTTTATTATCAAGGAAAATTTCAAAAAAAATAGTTTAAGAATCATTTTAAATGAAAAAATATATTATCTGCTTCATAATGCTGATTCCATTATTATCATTCTCACAAGAAACACTTAAAGGAATGATAATGGATCAAAACAATCCTAAAGACAATCTAGGAGTTTTTGGAGCTAATGTCTACTGGCTAAACACTCCTGTGGGTGCAACAACCAATGAAAAAGGGTGGTTTACAATTCCTTATAAATCTAGTTATAAAAAGCTAGTAGTAAGTTTTGTTGGCTATAAAACAGATACACTAACTATTACAAGTTTAGAACCAATTCATCATTTTTTAACTCCAGATAACGGATTAAAAGAAGTGGTACTTAAAAGTAAAAAGAAAGCGACTCAAAGATCTTTTGTAGCTACACAAAATGTTTTCACTGTAAACAGTGCAGAGTTATTAAAAGCAGCTTGTTGTAATCTAGCTGAAAGCTTTGAAACCAATCCGTCTATTGATGTTAATTTTTCGGATGCTTTAACAGGAACTCGTCAAATTCAAATGTTGGGTTTAAAGAGTCCTTATCTTTTAATTTCGCAAGAAAACATTCCTTCTATTAGAGGAGCTGCGCAAGTTTTTGGATTGACGTTTACACCGGGAACCTGGGTAGAGAGTATTCAAATAACAAAAGGAGCAGGAAGTGTTATTAATGGTTACGAAAGCATTTCAGGTCAGATAAATGCAGAATTAGTAAAACCTTTTACAGATAAAAAATTCTTTGTAAATGCCTATGGATCTTTAGGTGGAAGATTGGAGCTGAACACACATTTTAATCAAAAAGTATCTGAAAAATGGCAAACAGGAGTATATGTCCATGGAAATTATAGAGGAGAAAAGTTTGATAGAAATGATGATGGGTTTTTAGATTTTCCGTTGATGAACCAAATCAACATTATGAATCGTTGGCAATATATAGATGCTGAAAAAGGTTGGGTAAGTTTTATCAACTTCAGATATATGGACGATTCTAAACAAACAGGGGAGTTGAATTTTGATCCAATAAGAGATAGAGGGACTACCAATTTTTGGGGAAGTGAAATAGAGACCAAACGTTTTGATACTTCTTTAAAGTTAGGATACGTATTTCCAGAAATCCCTTTTCAAAGTTTTGGATTTCAATTTGCCTATAGTAATCATCAACAAGATTCATATTTTGGTTTGAATATTTATGATATTCAACATCAAAGTGTCTATTCTAATTTACTATTTAACTCTATTATTGGAGATACTAGAAATAAGTTTACTACAGGAATTACTTTTACACATGATACCTATAATGAACTTGTAAACTTGAACAATTTTAGAAGAAATGAAAACTCATTTGGAGGTTTTTTCGAATATGCATATGACAACCTTGATAATTTTAGCTTTACCGCAGGAGTAAGAACGGATACACATAATTTATTAGGAACTTTTGTTACACCAAGATTTCATTTAAGGTACGTTCCATGGGAAAAAGGAGTTTTTAGAGCCTCTATTGGACAGGGGAGAAAAAGTGCTAATATTTTTGCAGAAAATCAGCAATTATTTGCAAGTTCAAGGCAAATTGATGTACAATCTTCAGGTGGAAAAATTTATGGTTTAGACCCAGAAGTGGCATGGAATTATGGAATATCATATTTACAAGGATTTAAATTGTTTGATAAAAAAGGAGACATCACGTTTGATTTTTATAGAACAAATTTTAAAAATCAAGTAGTGGTAGATTGGGAAAATCCTCAACAAATTTCTTTCTATAATTTAGATGGTAAAAGTTTTGCTAACAGTTTTCAAGTAGAAGCAAATTATAATATAGCAGAAGGTTTTAATACTCGTTTTGCTTATAAAAATTATGACATTCAAACGGATTATACTTCTGGAAAATTAATAAAACCATTAACACCTAATCATCGATTTTTTGCAAACGTTTCTTATGAAACATCAAAGAAAGAGAATGATGCACAATGGAAATTTGACATAACGTATAATTTTATTGGCGAACAAAGATTACCAAATACAGCTAGTAATCCAATTCAGTATCAATTAGAAGAGTATTCAAATAGTTATAGTTTGCTAAATGCTCAATTCACAAAAGTGTTCTCTAAAAAGTTTGAGGTTTATGTAGGAGGAGAAAATTTAACAAATATGAGGCAGAAAAGCCCTATTTTAGCAAGTGATAATCCCTTTGGCAATAATTTTGATACTACCATTGTATATGCACCAATTTTCGGACGCATGTTTTATAGCGGATTAAGATTTAAAATCGATTAAAAATGAAAAAAGTTATCCTTATAGTATGCTTATTGATGATAGGATTATCATCAGAAGCACAAAAGAAAAACAAGAACGCAAAACTTTCTATTGAAGTAGATGGAGTTTGTATGATGTGTAAAAAACGTATAGAAAAAGCAGCTTTAAATACTAAAGGAGTGAAGTTTGCTGTCTGGAGTGTAAAAACTCATTTACTTTCGCTAATTATTGATGAACGTAAAACAGACAAGAAAACGATTCAAAAAAACATAGCAGCTGTTGGTCATGATACCAAAGGAATAAAAGCAAAAGATCATGTTTATAATGAAATTGATCCATGTTGTAAATATAGAGATCAGAAGGTAGTAGATGATCATAAAAAAGAAGGTGGTCGTTAGAAATCTCACTTTTATTTCTGCTTTTATTTTGTTAATTTCTTGTACACCTGAAAAGAAAATTAATAATAGGAAGTATTCTGAGTCAAAAGAGCTAGATTATGAGGTATATGTTTGTCCGAGTGAATGTAGTAATGGGATGAATTATTATATGGAAGGAAAATGTGATATCTGCCACGATAATTTGATAAAACAAGAATAAACAAAAAACCTCAAGATATTTCTTGAGGTTTTTTGTTTAAGAAAATTTGTAATTATTCAACATCATTTTTATCGACGATTATTTTTTGAGAAATTAAGTTACCATCTGAACTTATTCCTTCAATATAAAAAGCGACTTCGTCTAGTTGTGTATTTACTGTAGTTAAGTTAAAAACTTCACTGTTTTTTATTTTAATTGATGGTTCCCAGTGGATGACACCATATTTTTTAAAAGACTCCATTTCGTAAGAAATATATCTTGGAGTATAGAATTTCTTTTTTGGTTGAAAACCATATTTTACTTTAGTACTATTAACTCTAGAAGTAGCTTCAAAATCCCATAAAGGAGTTTTTCTTGTAAATAGTTTAACAACAACAACCCAAGTAGCAACACCACCGTTTACAGATGCCATATTGGTGTTAGGAGTGTCATCTATATAAATATCTTCATACTCATCTAAAGAGCTGTTAATAACAATGTTTATATCAGCTAGCTGATTGTTATTTAAATATACCACTACTGGTCCTCTTCTTGCAAAATTATGGCGTATTGCTGATTGTCCAAGAACAGTTGGATTAAGTCCAATATTATCTACAACAAAACCATTGTTGTTTAAAAAATCGGCTAAGCCTATGTATCGCTCAGCAGCTTCTCTATCTACATGAAATAGTTTACCTCTGAATGGCAATCTATAATCTCTTCTTATTTTTTTCTCTCTGGAAGCTTTTAAGACAATTTCATCTAGTATTTCTGATTTTCTATCAATAAAACCTTTTAGCGATGTGTTTTTATTAGTATAATAAGAAATGAAATTTTCATAAGATTTTACATCTATAGAATCACTTTGCATATAATTTAGAAAACTTAAAGCGATCCCTGGTTTTTTTGTTTTATTCTTCTTATTAACATAAGAGAATCTAATATATTCATCTTTAACAGGATAGAAATTTTTGAGATGAAATTTACCTTTTTCATCTACAGGAATAAAAGTAGATTTGTTGAACTCAGTAGGATAAAGTAACAGCGATTTTACTTTGTTTAATTTAGTATTTAAAGTACCGTTAATTGTAATTCCATTTTCAAAATCAAAATTTGGTTTAGGAGGTAAATACATAATATTATCCCAAGAATATCTACTCCAGCCTTGAGTTAATAATAAAACATCCAATTCATATTTTTTCTTTCTGTCGAAATCTGTAAAATAATATTGGGGATTTTCAATAGCTCCTTTCAGATAAGGCTTTAAATAAAATGAAGAGATAATGCTCTGATCGGGCTTGTAGCTTTCAGTTCCCTTTGGTAATAAGGAAACACTTGCATCAATTACTTGGTTGAGTTTTAAATCTGAAGCAAGTTGATACGTTATTGAATCATTGTTGATTTGTTTTTTACTTACAACTACGGAACTAGTTTTTAAAGAATAATCGTTAAAGAACATTCGTTCTAATATCGGTTGATTTTTTTCATTGAATACAGTTACCGTATTAACACCTTTATACAATGCGATTTTGTCAATGGTAATTCTTTTTTGCTTATTATTTAATGTAAATGGGATGTTTTTTCCTTTGCCATCTTTATGGATAAATATGCTGTATTCTTTTCCTTTAAAGACCTTTAAAGATTGCGGATTTAGCTTTAGTTCAATTACAACTTGACTAGTTTTCATATTGTTTATTGTCATCGACATTCCAACCTCTTCCGACTCAGGTAGCTTTTGTTCAAGTTCTTTATAATTACTAAGTTTTATTTTAGCGGTGTAAGTTTCTCCAGTAGTAGGGGTAAACGAGAACTTTCCAATTCCAAAAACTGAAGTCTTAAAATCACTAACAATCTCTCCCTTAGAGTTAAAAATAGTTCCCTCAGCGAGTGTTCCTTTTCCTTGATCATTAATTGCTTTAATACCAACAGTATTTTTTACATCAGCGAGTAAATACCCTCCTTCTGGTAAGAACTGTATATCATATTCTTTAGCAGTTATTTTTTTCGAGATAGTTTCAGAAGAATTTGGGTTGATGATTTTTATTTCTTGAGTATAAGAATCATCTTCTCTAAAGTTCTTCATCCAATTTGTAGAGCTTTTTAAGTAATAATTCCCACTTGTAAATGTAGAATCTACCGCAATATTCCCGATAGCCACACCCTCTTTTGCTAGGAACATTTTTTTGTCAATCTGCTTACCAGTTTGATCATAAACTCCTAAATAAATATTAGTAGTTGCTTTTGAGGAAAGACTATTTTTGCGATCATACGTGTAAACTTTAAACCATATTTCTTCACCAACTAGATACGTTGTTTTATTGGTGTGCAAAAAGAGAGATTCTCGTGGTAGCTCAAAATATTTGAGATATGAATCTTTAACATCATTTTTTTCTTGAGAGAAACCAAAAAAAGTAATTAGTAAAACAGATAATACAAGTATTTTTCTTTTCATAGAGTAAGATTTTTAGTGATTAATCCACAATTTTAATCTCAAAAATGATACCAAAAACTCTTTATTTTCCTTTAACTTTTATCACTTGAGAAAAAACACTTCCATCAGAATTAATACCTTCTATGTAGAAATTTATTTCATCTAAACCCGTATCAAAAGTTTTAATATTTCCTGAGTTATTTTTGGAAACATTTAGACTAGGTTCCCAATGAATAACTCCATAATCTTTGAAAGTTTGAGACCTGTAAGATGCATATGCAGGGGTGTAAAATTCTTTAACGGGTTCAAATCCATAATCTGAAATCTTACCAAAATAGGTATCGTTATAATTAACACTTCCAGACTTTGTAAAAACGCCTTTTCGTCTATATATTTTAATAGCACCACCAAAACCACCACTTAGTCCTAGTCCAATTCCAGTTCTATCTATTACCACTTTTTCTATCCGTTCAGTTGATAAGTTTATAAGAATGCTAAAATCCCTAATAATAATACCATCTAAAAAAATTGTAGGGGTTGCACCAGCGGGTCTTGATCTAGATTGAATTAATACTTGACCTAAAGGAGTTATTACCCCATCACCCAATAGAACATCAAATCCATTATTAACAATGAAATCTGTTATATTAGGATATCTGTTTACATCTTCTTCTGTAATTTTAGTTATTCTTCCATTTACTAAAATAGGGTCTCTTAATTCTTTACTAAGTTTTTTTCTTAAGTCTGTTTTAATTCTAATTTCATCTAATTCTTCATAACTATCATCTATAAAAAATTGTTCAGGTATTTCATTTTTATCGTTATAAAATGATAAAAATGATTTATAATCAGAGACTTTAACTTCGTCAATATCCATGAATTTAATGAAACTTAAATTCATGTTTGGTCTTTTCATTTTTCCTTTTTTACCATAATACGAAAAGCGTATTTCTTCATTCACTTCTGGATAAAAGTTTTTTAAATTAAACTTGCCTTCATTATCAATGTTAATAAATGTAGATTTATTTTGTTTGGTTGGGTATAGAAGAAGTGAGCTTATTTTTTCAACTTTTTTATTTATAAATCCGTTTACGGCAATACCGTTTTCAAAATCAAAAGAAGGTTTAGGTTGAGATATAAAAATATTGTCCCAAGAATACCTACTCCATCCTTGTGTTAATAGTAATACATCTAACTCAAATTTCTTTTTTCTACTTATATTCGAAAAATAGTATTGAGGATTTTCAATGGTTCCTTTCAGGTAAGGTTTTAAATAAAACGCAGATACTATTGTGTGGTCTTGATTATAACTTTTTGTTTCTGATGGTAGTACTGAAATACTCATATTAAGTATTTCGCCATTGTTAATGTTATTTGATGTTATTTGATAGATAAGAGAATCAATGTCGCTTCCAGTTTTTGTTATTGAAAGGTTGAAGTCTTTGATTATTGAATTATTGAAAAACATTCTTTCCAATAAAGGTCTATTTCCATCATCAAATAACGTAACCGTATTTACGCCTCTAAAGAGATCTTCAACAGCAATGGCGATTGACTCTTTGTTTGAGTTAAAGGTTACAGGAATGCTTTTTACTTTTCCGTCTTTATGTAATAATAATTTATAAGATTTGTTTTTTATTTTGTTAAAGGATTCCTCATTAGTACTTAAAGTAATGATTGTTTTATCAGAATTTATATTATTTACCGAAATCGCAATTCCGTTTTCCTTAATGCCTTCGATAGATTTTTTAAATTCCTTTCCGTTATCTAAAGTAATTTTTGCTTTGTAACTTTCTCCTTTAAGAGGAATAAATGAAAATTTCCCAATTCCTAAAAAGTTACTTTTAAAAGAGGCTACTTCTTCATTTTTAGAATTTAATATGCTACCAATAGAAGAGGTTCCTTTTCCAGAATCATTGATGGCTTTTATTCCAATTGTATTTTTCACACCATATAGTATGTGTCCACCTTCTGGAAGAAATTGAAAGTCATATTCTTTATCGTTGGTTTTTTTTATTTCTTTTCCTTTAAGTTGCGGGTTGATGATTTTTATTTTTTGAATATAGGAATCATCTTCCTTAAAGTTTTTCATCCAATTGGTAGAAATTTTTAAAAAATAGTCACCTGAGGCATATGTTGAATCAATTGCAAAATTTCCAACAGCTGCTCCTTCTTTTGCTAGGTATAGTTTTTTATCAAGTTGATTTCCTGAAGCATCATAGATCCCTAAATATATATTGGTGGTTGCTTTAGAAGATAGATTGTTTTTTCGATCGTAAGCATAAGCCTTAAACCAAATGTCTTCTCCTGGTAAAAAAGTAGTTTTATTTGTGTGTAAGAATAAGCTTTCTCTTGGAAGCTTAAAGTATTCTAAATAATTATCTTCTACAGTATTCTTTTGTTGACCAAAAGAAATTGAGGAAGTTAAAGTGACAGTAAATAATAAGAAAAACATCAATTTTTTTTTCATAGCAATAGGTTTTTGATTTTTAACAAATATAATTAATCTGCTTCTAGGAATTGCTTCTTTAGACCATAGTGATACTATAAAGTTTAATGAAATGAGCAACTTTATGATTCTTTTAAGAAATTTTAAAGTCTAAAAAAAATGATTCTTAACTTTTGGAGTTGTTTAGTGTTATTTTTTGTGAAAACACACTTCCGTCCGATGAGATTCCTTCGATATAAAAACTAACCTCATCTAAGCCAGTATTTGTAGTTTTTATTTTACTAGAATAATCATTCTTAATTTCTAGATTCGGAGTCCAATGGATAATTCCAAAATCTAGAAATGATTTCAATTGGTATGAAGTATATCTTGGGGTATAAAATTCTTTAGTAGGCTCAAAACCATAACTAGAAACATTAATAAAAGAGGTTGTATTAAATGAATCATTGTTTCTAACATAGAGATTTTTTCTAGTAAAAATCTTTATTGCTCCACCAAAACCAGCTGTAGATCCTAAACCTACACCTGTTTTGTCAACAATCACTTTTTCAATTTTATCCGTATTCATATTTAAAAGAACATTAAAATCATTGAGTCTGGCACCATCTAAAAAAACAGTAGGTGAATCAGGTTTCGTACCATCTCTATTTTGTCTTCTGGATGTAATAACAACATCTCCCAGACGTATTTTTGTGCCGTCTTTATGCTTAACACTAGGCCCTTGCCATACAACTACATCATAGCCTTTATCATTTAATAAATCTGTAATATTTGGATACCTATTTATTTCATCTTCAGTTATTCTAGTAACTTTTCCATTGACTAGCATAGGGTCTTGACTTTCTTTAAATAATTTTCTTCGATAATCTGTTTTAAGTCTTATTTCATCTAGCTCTTCAAAACTATCATCGATTAAAAATTTAGTTAAAGCATTGCTTTTATCTTTATAAAATGAGTAAAAACTTTGATAATCTTTAACCTTGATAGCATCTTTATCCATTAGTTTGATATAACTAATACTCATAGCTGGTTTTTTTAAACTCCCTTTTCTATCTAAGTAAGAAAATTTAATTTCTTCACTAGCTCTTGGATAAAAATTTCTAATATTAAATTTTCCTTCTTCATCTAGTTTTATAAAAGTTGCTTTGCTAGTTTTTGTTGGGTGTAAGAATATAGATTCAATCTTTTGCAATCGAGTATTCACAAACCCATTGATTGAAATTCCGTTTTCAAAATCAAATGATGGTTTTGGAGGGAAATTAAAAATATCATCCCAAGCATATCGACTCCATCCTTGAGTTAAGATTAGTAGGTCTAATTCGAATTTCTTTTTCCTGTCAAAATTTTTAAAATAATATTGTGGACTTTCTATGACACCTTTTAAATAGGGCTTTAAAAAAATTGCAGTAGCAATAGTATGATCAGGATTATAACTACTAGTTTTTGAGGGTAAAACAGAAACACTGGCATTTAAAATTTCATTATTTAATGCTGTATTTGCTTTTACTAAATAAGTTATTGAATCTTCATTAGACTTAGATTTTTCAATAATTAAAGAATGATTTTTTATAGACTCATTATTAAAAAACATTCTTTCCAAGATTGGTTGATTGGTGTTATTGAAAAGCGTCACTGTATTCATTCCTCTAAATAAATCTTTTCGATCGATTAAAATTTGCTTAGAATTTTTAATAAAAACTACTGGAATGCTTTTAACTTTTCCGTCTTTATGAAGTAAGAGTTTGAAACTATGGTTTTTAAAAGATTCTAATGAGTTGTCATTAGTATTTAGATTAATAATTATATTCTCTGGATTCAGGTTGTTTACAATAATTGTGATTCCTTTATCTAATACATCTGGAAGTTCTATTTCAAACGCTCTTCCGTTTTCTAAGGTGATTTTGGAAGTATATTTTTCTCCTTTTGTTGGTGTAAAAGTAAATTTGCCCAATCCTAAAAAATTACTTTCAAAACGGGCAACTTGTTCTTTGTTTGAGTTTAAAATAACACCAAAAGATACTGTTCCTTTTCCTTTGTCATCAATCGCTTTTATGCCAATACTATTTTTTGTGTTAGCTACAATATGACCACCTTCTGGTAAAAATTGAAAATCATATTCTTTTTCACTAATCTTTTTATTTTCGGTCTCTCTAATTTTCGGGTTGATGATTTTAATTTTTTGGATATAGGAATCATCTTCTTTAAAATTTTTCATCCAATTGGTAGAAACCTTTAAATAGTAATCTCCAGAGACTAAACTAGGACTAATTTCGAAATTCCCTATAGCAGCCCCTTTTTTTGCATGGTAAAGTTTTTTATCAATTTGAGCGCCATAGGCATTATATAAACCAAAGTAAATATTTGTTGTTTTTTTTGAGCTTAATTCATTTTTTCTATCATATGCATAAGCTTTAAACCAGATATTTTCCCCTGTTAAGTAGATTGTTTTATTCGTGTGTAAGAATAGTGTCTCTCTAGGAAGTTTAAAATATTCTAAATAACTATTTTCAATATCGCTCGCTTCTTGCGCAGTTGATAAAAAAGAAAATAGTAGGAAAAAGGATAAGGTTAATAGGCGAAATTTCATAGCATTAGTTTAAAAAAAAAGCACAATAATTATACCAATTTACAAAAAAAAAGCCTTTTTGAAATTTCAAAAAGGCTTTTTAGAATTAATATCTAGTAAAAAGTTTACATCATTCCTGGCATTCCACCACCCATAGGTGGCATTCCGCCAGCAGCATTTTCTTCCTTGATATCGACCAAAGCACATTCTGTTGTTAAGATCATCCCTGCTACTGAAGCAGCGTTTTCTAAGGCAACACGAGTTACTTTTTTAGGGTCAATAATTCCTGCTTCTAACATATCTACATATTTGTCTGATTTTGCATCATAACCGAAATTTTTCTTTCCTTCCAAAACTTTGTTTATCACAACAGATCCTTCACCTCCTGCATTTTCTACAATAGTTCTAAGTGGAGATTCAATCGCTTTGTTTACAATTTGCACTCCGGTAGTTTCGTCTAGATTATCAGTTGTAATTTTTTCTAAAGTTTTCTTAGCTCTCACTAAAGCAACTCCACCACCAGCAACAATTCCTTCTTCAACAGCTGCTCTTGTTGCATGCAATGCATCGTCAACTCTGTCTTTCTTCTCTTTCATCTCTACTTCAGAAGCAGCACCTACATATAAAACAGCTACTCCACCAGCTAACTTCGCCAAACGTTCTTGTAACTTTTCTTTGTCATAGTCAGAAGTAGTTGTCTCAATTTGAGCCTTAATTTGATTTACTCTCGCTTTAATTGCATCTGCGTTTCCATTACCATTCACAATTGTTGTATTGTCTTTGTCTACTGTAATGGTTTCTGCAGTTCCTAGTAAATCTAACGTTGCATTCTCTAAAGAGAATCCTCTTTCTTCAGAAATTACAGTTCCTCCAGTTAAAATAGCGATATCTTCTAACATTGCTTTTCTTCTGTCTCCAAAACCTGGAGCTTTTACAGCAGCAATCTTTAATCCTCCTCTTAATTTATTCACAACTAAAGTAGCCAATGCTTGTCCGTCAACATCTTCAGCGATTATTAATAAAGGTCTACTAGATTGAGCAACTGGTTCTAGAATTGGAAGAATTTCTTGAAGGTTTGAAATCTTTTTATCGAATAATAAAATGTAAGGATTTTCTAAATCTGCAATCATTTTATCTGCATCTGTTACAAAATATGGAGATAAATATCCTCTATCAAACTGCATTCCTTCAACTACATCAACATAAGTTTCCATTCCTTTTGCTTCCTCAACAGTAATGACACCTTCTTTACCAACTTTGCTAAATGCAGTGGCAATTAAATCACCAATGTTATTATCGTTATTAGCAGAAATCGCAGCAACTTGTTTTATTTTTTCTGAAGAGTTTCCTACTTTTTGAGCTTGTTTTTCTAAATCAGCAACAATAGCCTTGACAGCTTTATCTATTCCTCTTTTTAAATCCATTGGATTTGCACCAGCAGCTACATTTTTCAAACCTTCTTTTACGATTGCTTGTGCTAAAACCGTGGCAGTTGTAGTTCCGTCTCCTGCTAAATCATTGGTTTTAGAAGCTACTTCTTTTACCATTTGCGCTCCCATGTTTTCTAGCTCATCTTCTAACTCAACTTCTTTTGCAACAGAAACACCATCTTTAGTTACGGTAGGTGCGCCAAATGATTTTGAAATAATTACGTTACGGCCTTTGGGCCCTAAAGTTACTTTTACTGCATTTGCTAAAGCATCAACGCCTCTTTTAAGACCGTCTCTTGCTTCTATATCAAACTTTATATCTTTTGCCATTTTGATTCTTTTTTAAAATTAAACTATTGCTAAAATGTCGCTTTCACGCATCATTAAATAATCTTTTCCTTCTAATTTTAATTCTGTTCCTCCGTATTTACTATACAATACAGTATCACCAATTTTTACAGTTAAAGGCTCATCTTTTTTACCGTTTCCTATTGCCACAACAATTCCTTTTTGTGGTTTTTCTTTGGCGTTATCTGGAATAATAATCCCTGAAGCGGTAGTTGTTTCTGCTGCAGCTGGTTCTACTAGAACTCTATCTGCTAAAGGCTTAATGTTTAATCCCATTTGCTTTGTTTTTTGTTAAGTTAATTAATGCTTTACTATGGTCAGTAATTGTGCCACTTATAGGAAACTGACATATTTTCTATTTAGGTGAAAAAAGTTTTTCAGTCAAAGCCAAAAAAAATGCCAACGTGTCATTTTCGTTGGCATTTTTTTAATATTTTTTTTGAAACTTATTTGTTTAAAGAATCATTAACAGGCAGCGTATTGTTAGTATTTGCTGGAGTTGTTTTTACATCCTCTAATGTATTGTTTAATTTAAAATCTGTTGCTCCTTTCCTTTCAATAGAAAAGTTAGATAACAAGATTAAAGCAAACATTGCAATTGCTAAAGTCCAAGTAGTTCTGTCTAAGAAATTATTTGTGTTTTGCACACCTCCTAAAGATTGTGCACCGCCACCACCAAATGAAGAAGATAATCCTCCTCCTTTTGGATTCTGTACCATTACGATCAATATTAATATAATAGCTACAAGTAATATGATACCTAAAAATAAGTTATAACTCATGATTTATTTTTTTGTAAAATTTTAATTCTTTTAATTTGGTCTGCAAAGAAACCACTTTTTTCTGGATATTTCAAACTTAAAATTTCATAAGCTTTGATAGCTTGCGGGAACTTTTTTTGCTCTAAATAAACCTTTGCTAAAGTAGCAGTCATTAAAGATTTATCGGTTTTATTTTTTGGAATAGAAATCGTTGTTTCTTTGTCCTTTTTAACTGAAATAATTTTAGGATTTTTCTCAATAAATTGATTAATTAAAAACTCTTTGCTAATCTCTTTAGCTTTGGTTTCAGGATTTTCTCTAATGACTGGCTTTTGTTTGGAAAGTTGTAACCATTCTTGGAAAGAATGGGTTTCGTTTTTAGAGAAATTAATTGGAGTTCCTAAATCTAATTCTTTCTCTACAGTAATAGGTATTTCTTTATGTTCAAAAACATCGTGTTCCGATATTTTTTCTGAAATCTGTTGATGAATATCCCTATTTTTTTGAAAAGATTTTGAGGTAATAAAGTCAAACAAAACGCTTCTATCATTTGTATACGCAGCCGTAACCTTTAATTCGTTGTTGTATCGAAAACTTTCTTGATTTTTTAAACCTTTTAGATATAAAGCTCTCGCCGATTGAAAGAATGGATATTCTCTAATAATAGATTTTAGTTCTGAGGTTTGACTCTCTTTAAGAACTTCAGGATTATTTAATAAGTTGGTATATACTCCTATATTCATTACCAATTTCCTAAAGAAGCATTAAAAATATCCTGAATAATTCGCTCTAAAATTTCATCTAAAGCAGCATCTAAAACACCTCCTGTTAATTGAGCATTTGCATCAAAATCAGAATAAAAAGAAAACTGTTTTTCAAAATCATCTTCTTCCTTTAAACGATTGTAAAAGCGAACATTTACTGTAATTGTTAATCTATTTTGTGCCGCAGTTTGTTGAGAAGTAGCACTCATTGGACTTACGCGATATGCTGTAATTTCACCTTCAAAACGTAAATCTCCACCAGTTCTAACTTGCTCTAGATTTGTTTGACGCAAAAATAAATCTTGCATGTCTTGTGTAAAACGTTGGCTTAATTGTGGTTCAATTAATGCTGCTTGATTTGGAAAGAAATCAACTTGAAGTGTTTTAGAATTTCCAGTTGAACCTCCATTAAATTTATAGATACCACAACTTATTAAAAGAGTAGTAGTGATAAAGAATATAAAGAGAATTGCTATTTTTTTCATAATATAATTCAAATGTACAATATAATTATAAATCGTATTGTTTGATTTTTCGGTACAAAGTTCGTTCCGAAATGCCAAGTTCTTTTGCGGCCAATTTTCTTTTTCCGTTGTTTTTATCTAGAGAACGTTTTATCATCTCTATTTCTTTTTCTTGTAGTGATAAATTTTCAGATTCTTCAATATCTTCCGCAAAGTCAAAATCACTTTTAGAATTTAAATGTTGGGGTAATTGAACAACTTCTACAGGGTAATTATCTGCTTGTTTTTCTTGATATATTTTTTCAATCAATTGATGATTTTCTTCTTGAACTTTTTCAGAATTACCACTACGCATTAAATCGAGGGTTAATTTCTTTAGATCATTCAAATCATTCCTCATATCAAAAAGCACCTTATACATAATGTCTCTTTCTGTGGAGAAATCACTTTTATTTGAGTTTCCATCAATTAAAGCTGGTAAATTCCCTCTGTTGTTAGGTAAATACTGACTAATTTTTTCACCAGTGACCAATCTGTTTTCTTCAACTACAGAAATCTGCTCAGCAATATTTCTCAATTGACGAATGTTTCCTGGAAAACGATAATTTAATAAAAGGTTCGTCGCATTCTCATCCAATCGAATCGTTGGCATTCTATATTTTTGTGCAAAATCAGAAGCAAACTTTCTAAATAATAAATGAATATCTTCTTTACGTTCTCTTAATGGTGGTAAATGAATTTCTATGGTGCTTAATCTGTAGTATAAATCTTCTCTAAATTTTTCTTTTTGAATTGCTTGATGCATGTTTAAATTAGTGGCAGCAACAATTCGAACATTGGTCTTTTGAACCTGAGAAGAACCAACTTTTATAAATTCTCCGTTTTCTAAAACACGTAATAATCTAACTTGGGTAGTTAATGGTAATTCACCTACTTCATCTAAAAAAATGGTTCCTCCATCTGCAACTTCAAAATACCCTTTTCTAGCAGCTGAAGCTCCTGTAAAAGCTCCTTTTTCATGACCAAAAAGCTCACTATCAATGGTTCCTTCTGGAATAGCACCACAGTTTACAGCTATGTATTTTGCATGTTTTCTGTGTGATAGTTGATGAATTATTTTTGGAATATTTTCTTTTCCAACCCCACTTTCTCCGGTAACTAAGACAGAAATATCTGTAGGAGAAACTCGTACAGCTTTTTCTAGCGCACGACTTAGTTGTACATCATTTCCGATGATCCCAAATCGTTGTTTTATTGCTTGTAAGTTTTCCATACTTATGCCCGTGTAAACGGGTAACTTTTTAGTTGTTATCTGAATATCCGACAGCAGTTCCTTTTAAGGTTGCTGAAGTACAATCTTCTACTTTAACATTCACAAAATCTCCCATTTTATAATGCTCTTTTGGAAAAACAATCACTGTATTTTGTGTATTTCTCCCTTTCCATTGATTTGGGTCTTTTTTAGAAGTTCCTTCAATTAATACCTCTTCAACTTTTCCTAAATGTTGTTGAGTTCTGTACAAGCTATGCTTTAATTGTAGATCAATTAACTCTTGTAAACGTCTTTTTTTAGTATCAAAAGGAACGTCATCCTCCATTTTTTTACCAGCTAAAGTACCTGGTCTTTCAGAATAGGTAAACATAAAACCGAAGTCATATTTCACATATTCCAATAACTTTAAAGTATCTTGATGATCTTCTTCTGTTTCACCGCAAAAACCAGCAATCATATCTTGACTTAAAGACATTTCAGGGATGATTTTAAAAATATTATCAACTAACTCCATATATTCTTCTCGAGTATGTTGTCTGTTCATCGCTTTTAGTATTTTGTTACTTCCACTTTGAACAGGTAAGTGTAAATATTTGCAAATATTTTTATGTTTTGCCATGGTATGAATTACGTCTAAACTCATGTCCTGTGGATTAGAAGTAGAAAAACGAAAACGTATTTTTGGAAATTCAGTAGCACACATATCTAATAGTTGAGAAAAATCAACCGCAGTAGCTTGCGCCATCTCTGAAGCTTTTTTGAAATCTTTTTTTAGCCCGCCGCCAAACCACAAATAGCTATCTACGTTCTGACCAAGAAGTGTAATTTCTTTGAAGTTTTTATCTACCATTTCTTGAACTTCTTGAAGAATACTTTTGGGATCTCGACTTCTTTCTCTACCTCTTGTAAAAGGAACAACGCAAAAAGTACACATATTATCACACCCTCGTGTTATTGATACAAATGCAGAAACTCCATTAGAGTTTAAACGTACTGGAGAAACGTCTCCATAGGTTTCATCTTTAGATAAAATAACATTGACAGCCTCTCTTCCTTCATTAACTTCTGCCAATAAATTAGGTAAATCTCTGTAGGCATCAGGACCAACTACTAAATCAACAATTTTTTCTTCTTCTAAAAATTTTTCTTTCAGACGTTCTGCCATACAGCCTAAAACACCAACTTTCATAGTTGGATTTACTTTTTTTACAGCATTATATTTTTGTAAACGTTTTCTTACAGTGGTTTCAGCTTTTTCTCTAATTGAACAGGTATTTACTAGAACTAAATCAGCTTCTTCTAAAATCTGTGTAGTGTTATATCCCTCTTTATCAAGAATTGCAGCAACAATTTCACTATCGTTCATATTCATTTGACACCCATAACTTTCAATAAAAAGTTTCTTAGTGTTTCCTTCTTTTTGCTCAGTTATAAGTGCTTTTCCTTGTATCTTTTCGTCTATTACTTTTTCTATCTGTTTCATCTTCAAAAATTGGTTACAAAGATACAACCAAAATAGAAAAAATATGACAGATTGTCATTAAATTTCTATTTAAAACGATTATTTAAG
>CAJXRR010000023.1 GCA_913060575.1 uncultured Flavobacterium sp. | reverse complement strand
CTACACAGAGTAGATCGTCGGCAGCGTCAGATGTGTATAAGAGACAGGTATTTGCAGTGATTCCTTTTTTAAGAGTAGGTAATGTTCCTTGTGTGATGGCTTTACGTAAATTTTCTGTAGTAACTCGTTCCCCTTTTATTAAGGTTTCCATTTCTAAACCCTTCCAAGGATTACTATTAGAAACAATGTGAATTTCTCCATAAGAATTTCCATCGTAATTTTTGTTTAACCATGTAAATACTTCTTGCATAGAAAAAGTATAATCTACAACTTCATATTCCTTTTCAATATAATAAGCTCTAGCGCTTTTATAAAAATTAGTATCTTCAGAATCTATTCCTGTGATAAAAACTACAGGTTCTCTAAAAATTTCATTTTTTTCTATAGTGTTACTTACTGTCGAAGTATCGTCTACTGGTTCTACTTCTTTTTTTGAGTCGCAGCTTGCAAACTGACTCATCACCAGTAGCAATCCAATTACTAAACTTGTTTTTACAATTCCATTTTTCATACGTTCTAAATTTTAAATTGATGATTATTTTTGATACTATTATCTTTCGATAGTTCAAATGTAATCACCAAATTCAGTTGGATTTAACTGTATTTAGAATTCGTAAGAAAGCAACTAGAATTCGTAGTGTATTATTCTTTTCCTTGATTATTATAGACAATAAGTTCTAATAAATTATCACTTGAAGGATCATCAGCAAAAGACTTTAAATAATCTTCCATATAAAGGATAATACGTTCTTGAGGATAGAACAATACTTTATTATCTCTTTGTGCCCATTCATTCATTTGGATATAAGTCTGTCCTTCATATTGACGATAAAATTGTTGAATATGTCTTGGTAATTTTTCCTTTAAATCATCTTTAATTACAACATTGTAATAGTTTAAATCTGCTGTAAAAAAATGAAAGGACAGTAATTTATCATAAACTCCAAAAAGATTATTACTTAAAGGAAGTACAACTGTAAAAACTAAAAGTAAAGCTCTTTGCTTATCAAAAAACTTGATAAAGAAATCGGAAAATTTCACAGTTTGTAATCCCCAAAATACAGCAACAACACTCACCATATTTTGAATATTCCAAGGAACAACATTGTAACCATATCCTAAATAAAACAATAAAAAGGTAATAATGGCATGCATTCCTAAGATAAAACCAATCGCAAACTTTCTTGTTTTATTAAACAATAACATAATTCCCATAGAAGCTTCTAACCAAGGAACAGCATAAGTAAAACTACTTAAAAACCATTGAGGCAACCAACTAAAATGTTTGTTTAAAGCACTTAGCCATTGCACATAAAATGCACTGTTTAATTTTTGTATTCCACTCCAGAAATAGGTAGCGAAAAATATAAGTATTACCGTATATAATATCTTTCTAGCATCTGTTTTCTTGGGAAATATAACAATCGCTAAAATGGTTAATGCAGATTGATAGAAGTAAGGCTGTAATCTATTTTGATCTACAAAAGCTAGGTATATGTATAGTAACAGAACTGTCCAGCCTAACCAACGTTTGTTGCTGATGAAGTTCCTAATGTTATTGCTTCACCTTATGTAGATGTTTTTGATGGTGAGTTTTCAGAACATTATCTAGCAAAACCTTATTATGTTTTCTTTCCATATTCTCAATCACCCGGAAAAACAGATTTATCAAAAGAAATTGCCAGAAAATATAGAGCAGAAAAAGATATTGATTGGTATGATGCTTTAAATAACGAAACAGAAAGATATGTAGGAGATGCATATACACATCGATTTAGTATTCCGGTAGAGTGGGAATTTGATTACACTAATTCTGATACTAAAATGCCCAATTTTAAACTTCCAGAGGAAATAATGGATTGGATTGAACAAGATGCACAATTATCGAAAGTAATTAGTAGTTATAATATTCCGATTGATAAATTTAGATGGAGAGCATCAACAAAAGGAAATAAGTTAATCATCAACGGTAAAACAACTGTATTATGTGTTTTAAAACCATTAATAAAGCCATATGGTGATTTACAACATATAGAACCCGATACAGAAAACTTAAGATTATACGCTATGAAATAAGTTTGGAATACTATTTGTTTTGTTTGAAAGAGTAACTGTTTATAATGAGCAGTTACTTTTTGTGTAAGTTTGCCTTCATAGAGGGATTTAGTATTTTGAAGAATCGTCTTAATTACAAAGATTTGTGAATATAAAAGAAAAAATAACTGTGTCACTTCGAGTGATTTTGAGTAAAACTCAAAATTGTATCGAGAAGTCTTTGCTTATTAAGGTACTCGATATAAATTTGAATCTAAAATTCAAATTCACTCGAACTGACATTCTAACTTTATTTCTTGTTTCTTGTTTCTTTATAAATCATTCTACATATTCCCAAAACAGTCAATTACAAAATTTTACGACTAAAGAAGGATTACCTCAATCTCAAGTATATGATATCGCTCAAGATTCTATTGGATATTTATGGTTAGCAACACAAGGTGGCGGCTTAGCTAGATTTGATGGCGATGAGTTTACCGTTTTTAATGAAAAAAAAGGATTGAAATCAAATTTTGTCAATTCCTTATTAGTAAAAAATGATAGTCTCTATATAGGAACCTATTCGGGTTTATCAATATATACAAAGGGGAAATTCATCAATTATGAAAGCCCAAAAGTTTCAAAAGTAATTTTAGTCAATCATAAAATAATATTGGCAACAGAAAAAGGGATGTATGAATTTAAGACAGATTCTATCTATCCAATTTCTTCTGATTTAATAATTGATGTAAACCCAGTTACTGATCTTTTAAAAGATAAAAACAACTATTATGTTGCAACAAAAAATGGTTTATGGAATCTCAATCAATTAGAAAACCCAACTTCTGTAACTAAAATTTATAGTGCTGACTTTACTTCTTTATTGAAAATAAAAAACAAAGTCATTGCAACCACATTTGATAAAGGAATTATCGTTTTTGAGAATGGAAAAATTGTTCAAGAATATCCGCAGTTCCAAAGAATAAACAATATTCATTTTATTGATAACAACTATTGGATTGCAAGTGACTCAGAAGGTATTATTGTTTTAGACAAAAACTTTAAAATAAAACAAACCATCAACCAAAATAATGGATTAATTATCAATCAAATAAGATCCATCTTAAAAGATACCCAAGAGAATATTTGGATTGCTACTTCTGGCGGTGGATTGTATAAACTAACTCAAAACAACTTTCAACATTTTGATAAAAACGCTGGTTTAAAAGCCAATAGAATCTATGCTGTACATAGTATTAAAAATGAAATTTGGTTATCTAATGCAGAGAAAGGAATTGTAAAAATTGATAGTTTAGGTATCTATCCTTTATTTGAAGATTTTGGCTATATCAATAAAAAAGCAAAAACTATAGATTCAGATATTTATGGAAATGTATGGATTGGAACCGATGGAAAAGGAGTATTAGTATTTAAAAAAATACTATCTGATACTATTGATCAAGATAAAATGGCAACATTTGATTTGTTAGATAAAGAACTGTACCCAAAATATCGTTTAGAGACTGATACCATCACTATTGAAAATGGCTTGCCTTCTAATTGGATTAAAAAGATTAAAACTCAAGGGAATTCTATCTGGATAGCTACCTATTCTTCTGGAATTGTGAAACTTCATTATGAGAATGAGACCAAAGAAATATCTGAAAAAACTTCATATTTTGGAACAAAAAATGGAATTAAAGATCTTTTTATCAATGATTTAGAAATTGATAAAAACGGAACCATTTGGTATGCTACAAAGAATGGAAATATAGGATCAATTTTTAATAATCAGGTTCGTGATTTTTACCAAATATTAGGGAAAAATATTCCTATTACTACGCTATTAATAAAAGATAAAAATATTTATTTAGGAACTCTTGGTGATGGAATATGGATTGCTAATCTTGAGAATCCTAGAGAGATTAAACAACTATCAGGTACTAAAAATTTAAACTCAAAAAATATCTATCAACTTATTTTTGATAATGATAATAACTTGTGGGCAGGCACAGAAAAAGGAGTCAATAAAATTGTCTTAGATGCAAACAATTCTATTTCAGATGTATTTTATTTTGACAGAAGTGATGGTTTTCTAGGAATTGAAACCTGTCAGAATGCCATTACTAAGGATGCTGCAGGGAATATTTGGTTTGGAACTATGAATGGATTAACAAAATATATTCCTTCTGCAAATCAGTTAAAAAAAGTAAAACCAACCATTTCGTTTGAAAAAATTGAAGTTGCCTATCAAATAATAGATACAATCAATATCAACCAATATGATAAAATTTTACAACTAAATCCAACTGAAAATCATCTTTCATTCCAATTCAAATCAACAGATATCAATCATCCAAAGGGAATTGAATATCGTTGGAAATTAAACGGAGAGTATAGTCCTTGGACTTCAAAAGATTTTATAGATTTTGCCAATTTGAATTCTGGAGCATATGAATTTGCAGTACAATCTAGAAATATAGATTGGATAGAGAGTGATGTTATTAATTTTAAGTTTTTAATCGACAAACCTTTATATGAAAAATCTTGGTTTTTATGGACAGTATATTCAAGTTTAGGTTTGATAATTATGATTGTTTTCATTGTTGTCTTCTTTAGAATTAGACAAAAAAACAAACGCAAAATTGCTCAATTAGCTATGGAAAATCATTTACTTTCTTTAGAGCAAAAAGCGCTGCAATTGCAGATGAACCCACATTTTATATTTAATGTTTTAAATGGAATAAAAGCAATGGGGTCTCAAGGTGATACTCAACAAATGAATTCAACTATAAATACATTTGCATCCTTATTACGCAGTATTTTAAACAGTTCTAGGCAAGAAGAAATCTCTTTAACTGAAGAAGTAAAAACCTTAGAGAATTATCTAATATTAGAACAACAAATGAGTACAAATTCATTTGAATATTCAATTCATCTAGCCACAGAAAATATTGATCCCGAAGAGATTTTAATTCCACCAATGTTAATTCAACCATTTGTAGAGAATAGTATCAAACATGGTTTTCAACAAATAGATAAAAAAGGTGAGATCGAAATTACTTTTAAAGTAAATGGCGATTTCTTAGATTGTACTATTAAAGACAACGGAATTGGAATAGAGAAATCTAAAGAATCAAATAAACAACATCACCAATCGATGGCATTACAAGTTACTAAAGACCGTATAGAAAGTTTATCAGGTAAAAACTCTTTACAGATAAAAGATGATAATGGGACAACTATTTCTTTTATAATTCCTTTAAAAACAGATTTTTAACATGACAAAACACACCGCAATTTTAGTAGATGATATTCCTTCAGCATTACAATTATTAGAAAATGATATTGAACAAAAGCATCCTTCTATAACAGTTATTGGTAAAGCAAAAAGCGTTGTGGAAGCTGCTAAATTATTGAGAAAAGGAGAACCTGATATTTTATTTTTAGATATTATGTTAGGTGATGGAACTGGTTTTGATGTCTTAGAAATTTTTCCAAATCTACGTTCAAAAATTATTTTTGTCACTGCAAGTGATGAGTATGCAATTAGAGCGTTTAAGTTTGCAGCAATCGATTATGTTTTAAAACCCTATTCTGATCAAGATCTAAATACTGCTATTGAAAAAGCTACACAGCAAATTCAGCCAGACAAACAACAACTAAGTGTTTTAAAAGATTCTATTGCCTCTCCTAATCAAAGACCAAATAAAATATCATTACATACCTTAGATAAGATTATTGTAGTCGATTTAAATGATATCGTCCGTTGTAAATCTGATAACAACTATACTGAGTTCTTTTTTCAAGACGGAACAAAAATATTAGTTACCAAAACATTAAAAACCTTTGCTGACTTATTGAAAAACTATCAATTTTTAAGAGTTCATCAAAGTCATTTAGTAAATGTGAGTTATGTAAAAGCCTTTATAAAATCAGACGGTGGTTATTTAGTTTTAAAAGATAAAAATACGGTTCCTGTTTCTGTTCGAAAACGTGCCGAAGTTATTGAAGCGTTGAATACTATTTGATTTTAGATTTTAGATTTTAGATTTTAGATTTTAGATGAAATTTAAAAAAACTAAAACGGTAAATTCTCTAAATCAACATTTCCTCCAGAAATAATAATGCCAACTTTTTTTCCTTTAAAAAACGTTGTTTCTCTTAAAACTGCAGCTACAGCTACTGCACTAGAGGGCTCAATGATAATTTTCATTCGTTCCCAAACGAGCTTCATCGCATCAATAATTTCATCTTCTGAAACACGAATAATATGAGAAACATGTTCCGAAATTATAGGGAAATTATTACTTCCTAAATTAGTTCGCAATCCATCAGCAATAGTATTAGCCGTTGCATTGGTTTCTATCTTACCGCTTTTTAAAGATCGATAGGCATCGTCTACCTCAAAAGGTTCTGCTCCAATAATTTTTGTTTTGGGTGAAAATTCATTCGCAAACAAACAAGTTCCCGCAATTAATCCCCCACCTCCTACAGGACAGATGATATAATCAAAATCTGTTTCTTGTGATAACAACTCAAAACAAGCAGTTCCTTGACCGTAAATTACATCAATATCATTAGATGGATGTAAAAAAGAAGCTCCTGTTTCTTGTTGAATTCTTGATGATTCTCTTTCTCTTGCTGCTATCGTTGGTTCACATTCTGTAATGATTCCATCATAACTTATAGTTCCTGATTTTTTAATTTTTGGTGCATTGGTAGGCATCACAATATATGCAGGAACACCCAAATTTTTAGCAGCCAAAGAAACTGCCTGAGCAAAATTTCCTGAAGAATGCGTCACTACTCCTCTACTTCTCTCTTTCTCTGATAATTTTAAAATCGCATTTGTTGCTCCACGAATCTTGTAGGCACCTGCTTTTTGAAAGTTCTCACATTTTAGATAAACCTTACATTCTGCTAGGTCGTCAATCAGTCTAGAATGCAAAACTGGAGTTTTATGTATATGAGGTTTTACATTATTATAAACTTCCTGTAAGTCTTTCTTATTCATAAAATTGATTTTTGTAAAAATAGAAAAAGTTCTAGAACCAAAAAAAGCCTTTTCATTTCTGAAAAGGCTTTGTCTTTCTGGGTAGAAGATGGGGCTCCTTTCGGCTGAGCTCAAGATAAACTTCTCGCCCATTTAATTATTTACATTTAAGTTTATTCAACTAAAAAAGCTTCTTCATTTCTGAAGAAGCTTTTGGGTAGAAGATGGGGCTCGAACCCACGACCCTCGGTACCACAAACCGATGCTCTAACCAACTGAGCTACAACTACCGTATCGCTTTCGTTTTTGCAAACATAAATGTTTTAACGGTTAAGCGGGTGCAAATATAATTTTTTTTTAAATTTATAGAAAGAAAAAATTATATTAATTTATCTAAAGATGCTACAGCTACAAAGCGTTCAACTGTAAATCCTTCTGCGGCATCAACTCCTATTAATCTTCCTAAATCTCTAGCTCTATAATTTATACTATCTGTAAAATTTTCACTAGTGATTGGTGTTTGAGGTTCTTTACTGTTAGGGTCGTAGAACTGAGAACTATACGCCATTACAGATTCCTTTTTTTTATCCATAAAACCAGTTACATCGACAACAAAATCTGGATCAATGTTTTTCCACTGAATATAATGATACACCAATTTTGGTCTCCATTTTTCTTGTTGCTCACCTCCTATTTCTGTTACTATTTTTTGAAGTCCGCTTAAAAAACAAGCATCAGAAACTAATTTACTTCCTTTTCCATGATCAATATGTCGATCTTCAATAGCATTGCATAACACAATTTCTGGCTGATATTTACGAATCATCTTAATAATTTCTAATTGATGTTCTTTATCATTCATAAAAAAACCATCAGCAAATTTTAAATTCTCACGAACAGAAACCCCCAAAATTTCGGCAGCATTGGTCGCTTCAATTTTTCGCAACTCTTTAGAACCGCGAGTCCCTAGTTCTCCTTGGGTTAAATCAATAATTCCAACTTTTTTACCTAAAGAAATCTCTTTAGCTATAGTAGCACCCGCACCTAACTCAACATCATCTGGATGTGCTCCAAATGCTAAAATGTCTAGTTTCATAAATCTATATTGCTGTTTTTAAATACTAATAGGATAAAATGACATCATTTTTCGCCTTTTAATTATCTAATTTTAATACATCAAAAATAGTTAATTTAATAGAATAAATTACGATGTTTGTTTCTATTACCTTTTAGGGATTATAAATCATACAAAAGATTATAATTACCAATTAGTTGTTAGTGTTCTCTATGATATATGTCATATAATTAGCTAACTATAGGTAATAATTTTACGTTTTTTTAAGACCAATTATAAAAAATAATTTATGATGTATACAATGCTAATTATATTAGTAGTTACTATAGTTTTATTTGTTTGGGGTAAATACTCACCTGATGTTGTTGCATTAATATCGATGCTAAGTTTGTTTTTGTTTGGAATTTTAAACTTAAGCGAAACTTTAAGTGGCTTTAGCAATCCGACAGTTATAATGATTGCATCTTTATTCATAATTGGTGAAGGCTTATCGCAAACAGGTTGGACTGCATTAGCAGGAAAGAAATTAATAAGTCTAGCTGGTAAAAGTGTCTCAAAGTTATTAATAATTATAACGCTTGGTTCTGGTGTACTATCAGGTTTTGTAAGTAATACAGGAACTGTTGCAACATTGCTACCCGCTACAATTTCTTCTGCATGGAGTATTGGAACAATGCCGTCAAAAATATTGATTCCTGTTGCCTTTGGCTCTAATACTGGTGGATTATTAACATTAACAGGAACACCCCCTAATATTATTGCAAACAATGCTCTTATTGATGCTGGTTATGAAGGTTTTTCTTTCTTTGAATTTAGTCTGATTGGTTTACCTCTTTTAATAATAGCCATATTATATTTTAGGTTTTTTGGATATAAAATACTCCCAAAAAACAAAACCAATAACAAGCCCATAAATATCGACTCTACATTGCATGAATGGATTGAGGCGTATCAAATTGATAATAATTATTATCGATTAAGAATACGTTCTATTTCACCGCTAATCAATACAAAAATTAGCGATTGGAACTTAGAAAAAGACTATAAAATTCATCTAATTCGTTTAAAGAGAAGGCATCCAAATAGATTAAAAGGAACACAACCCTTTATAGAATTCCCTGAAAGTAATACAGAGTTAAGGTATCATGATATTATAACTGTAAAGGGTAAAACTGAAGATATTAATAAATTGATGATTACATTTAGATTGGGGTTATTACCAGTAGAATCCGCTAAAAACGAATTAAGAACAAACCTAATAAATCAAGAAGTAGGAATGTCTGAAGTATTAATCACACCAAAGTCATTTTTAGTAGGAAGAGAGATCAAATTGCATGATTATTTTAAAAGATTTGGAATACAATTACTAGCAGCTTCTAGATATCAAAAACCTTATTTAGAAGATAATATAACTGTTAGTAGCGGAGATAGTTTTATCATTAGAGGTCCTTGGAAAAACATTGAAGAACTTGACAATCAACATAAAAACATCGTTGTTTGTGGAAGACCAGAAGCCATGTCTAAAGATGTTGATGAACTTACTTACAAATCATTTATAGCACTGGGCGCTTTAATTTTAATGATTGTTCTTTTGGTCTTAAAAATTGTTCCTGGTGCAATAGCTTCTTTAATTTCTGCTGGAATAATATTACTTACTGGATGCGTACCATTCGCTAAGGCCTATAAAACTATTAGTTGGGTAAGTGTTATAATGATTGCTGCAATGATACCAATGGGTATTGCAATTCAGAAAACAGGAACAGCAGAATTAATTTCTAATTCTATAATTAGTTTCTTAGGAAAGGAAAACCCTACATTATTAGTAGCCGGAATTTTTTTATTGACAACAACTTTTAGTCAATTTATAAATAATTCTGCAACCGCAGTATTAATGGCTCCTATTGCCTTGTTAGCTGCCGAAGCTTTACAAATATCTGCAGAACCTTTACTGATAACAATTGCAATTAGTGCATCAACAGCATTTTTAACTCCAATTGGAACAACTACAAATGCTATGGTAATGAATGCCGGTAATTATAAATTTTTAGATTATTTAAAAGTGGGATTTCCGCTACTCATTCTATTCTTAATTACAACACTAATTCTTGTTCCAATTATTTGGCCTTTTTAAAAATAAAAATCGGGAGATTAAAAATTTTATGAACGGATTGTAGCTCTTATCGCTTGCTCTATATCTGCAATTAAATCTTCGGCTTCTTCTATACCTACTGAAAAACGAATCAATCCATCTCTAATTCCTCTTGATAAACGTTCTTCTTCACTTAACAACGCATGTGTTGTTTGTGCAGGACTTACCGTAGTACTTTCTAATCCTGCTAAACTCATCGATGGTTTTATTAACTCTAAAGCATTTTGAAATTTCATAGCGTCAATTCCTTCTCTTAATTCAAAAGACATCATCGCACCAAAGCCTTTCATTTGTGATTTTGCCAATTCGTGTTGAGGATGACTTTTTAAACCAGGATAATAAACACGATCAATATTTGGATTATTTTCTAAATACTCGGCCATAATTTGAGCATTTCTAGTCTGTTCTTTTACTCGTAAATTCAAGGTCTTTAAACTTCTTTCTAACATCCAAACCGTAAAATCACTTAAATTTCCACCAAGATTAATTCCAGTTTTCCAAATGAGTTCAATATGTTCTTTAGAAGCAGCAATAGCTCCAGCAGAAATATCTGAATGTCCACCCATATATTTAGTGGCAGAATGTATTACAACGTCAATTCCAAAATCAGCAGGATTCTGATTAATAGGTGAAGCAAATGTGTTATCAATCATCGTAATAATCCCTTTTTCTTTTGCAAGAGCTGATATCGCTTTAATATCTGTAATTCCTAATAATGGATTAGAGGGAGTTTCTATGTATAAAACTTTTGTGTTTTCTTTTAGTAATGGTAAGAAATCTTCGATTTTATCAGACTCAGTATAGGAATATTCTATTCCATATTTTTCAAACTCAGTGGCAACAAAATTATACGTTCCTCCATAAATAACTTGCTGAATAACCACATGATCTCCCTTCTTTAAAAAAGCGAGCATTGCAGTACTAATAGCTGCCATTCCAGAACTAAAAATCAAACCATCTTCTGTATGTTCTAAAGCCGCAATTTTTCTACATAAAGCTTCTTGATTAGGAGTATTAAAGTAACGTGGATAACGTTTAACATCTACATTGTCGAAAGCATATGAAGTTGCCATATACATTGGGGAAACGGCTCCTTTAAATTGCTCATCTTTGACTTCACCAACATGAACACACGTAGTATTGATTCCTAGTTTTTTTGATTCTTTCATTTAAAAAATAAATTATAAAACGAATTTACAAAAGATAGCGGAAACCTAATGAGAATTCTACAACGCATTTTAAACTAAAAGATTTAAAATAATAAAAATCAATAATTTCAATATCTTCGTACTATGATTTCAGTAGTTATTATAGGTAGCGGAAATGTTGCCACTCATTTAGCAGCCACTTTTTTAAAAGTTGACACTATTGCAATGACGCAAATTAATTCAAGAAATTTGAATTCAATCCCTCCTGCAGATGTTACAATTATTGCTGTTTCCGATAATGCAATCTCAGAAGTCTCGTCAAAAATCACAAATTCATTTGTAGTTCATACTTCTGGAAGTGTTACTATGGATGCTTTAAAAAATACCGGATCCAAAGGTGTTTTTTATCCGTTACAATCCTTTTCAAAAGAAAAAACAGTTGATTTTACACAAATTCCCTTTTGTTTAGAGGCCGAAAATAAAGACGATTTATCAAAATTGGAAACCTTAGTTTCTGTTTTGAACGGAAAAATATATCACATCAACTCAGAACAGAGAAAAAGCATTCATGTTGCTGCTGTTTTTGTTAATAATTTCACGAATCATATGTATACAATTGCAGATGATATTTGCAAACAATATGATGTTCCTTTTGAAATTCTAACACCCTTAATTGAAGAAACTTCTTTAAAAATTAAAAACTTATCCCCTAAAGAAGCGCAAACTGGACCTGCAAAAAGAAATGATACAGAAACCATTCAAAATCACTTAAATTTGTTGAGTAGAGCACAACAAGATATTTATTTAAAAATCACACAATCGATACTAGATTATGGAAAAAAGTTATAAGCAATACCTAGCACAAATTGACACACTTATCTTTGATGTTGATGGTGTTTTAACCAACGGGATTGTAACTGTAATGCCGGACGGACAATTGGTGCGTCAAATGAACATTAAAGATGGTTTTGCCTTAAGAGCTGGAGTTAATGCTGGTTTGAAGATTTGTGTAATTACTGGCGGAAAAAATGAAGGCGTAAAAACGAGACTTCAAAATTTAGGAATTAAGGATGTGTACTTAGGCGCTCATGATAAAATAGAACAATACAATGAATTGGTAGATATGTACAATTTAAAGTCGGAAAACGTATTGTATATGGGCGATGATGTTCCTGATTATCCTGTTATGAAATTAGTAGGGTTACCTTGTTGTCCGAATGATGCTGCCCAAGAAATTCAACAAGTTTCTAAATATATTTCTGATAAAAATGGTGGTGAAGGATGTGTGAGAGATATTATTGAACAAATCTTACGTGTACAAGGAAAATGGGATTCAAACTTTGATGCTAAGTACGATTAAAATTCGATTTTTGATGACTGAGGCTCTCGAAGTCACAGGTAATAATTTAGTTTTAAAACAATAAGAAAGTCATTTCGAGAATATTTCGACAAGATAACTACATCACCTCAATGACCAGCAAATACAAAAACAATGAAAAAACTATCTCTATTTACATTCATTTTACTATTTAGTATTTCCGGTTTTTCTCAAACTATTTTCGGAAAATGGAATTCTTTTGATGAAGAAACTAACAAGATAGAATCTATTATAGAAGTTTATCAAAAGGAAGGAAAAGCTTTTGCAAAAATAATTTCTATTACCGATCCTCAAAAAAGAGAAGCTACTTGTTTTAAATGCAGCGGAAAAAGAAAAGATGAACCTATCTTAGGGATGGATATTCTTACTGGATTAAAGAAAGATGGAGATGAATGGTCTGGCGGAAAAATTCTAGATCCAAAAAATGGTAAAACATACAAGTGTTATATAAAATTAGAAGATAACAACACATTAAAACTTCGTGGCTATATAGGAATTTCATTGTTTGGTAGAACTGCTATTTGGAAACGAGCAGAACAATGATCAGTCAAAAATAAACAGTGAACAATAATCATTGATAATTGATAATTGATAATTGATAAGAAGCTATGCTTTTTTCTCCAACATCGGTACAAAAGCAAAATCTCCTAACTCATGTTTTTCAAATTCTTTTGGAGATTTTCTTATAAATAAAGTCATAATCTGTGTTTTCTCACCAACAGGAATCAACAACATTCCTCCTACTTTTAATTGTGACAATAATGGTTTTGGAACAAAAGGTGCTCCTGCTGTTACAATAATTTTATCAAAAGGTGCTTTCTCTTTTAATCCTTGATATCCATCACCAAAAATGAACTTTTTAGCTTTATAACCTAGTTTTGGAAGAAACAAAGAAGTCTTTTTAAACAATTCATGTTGACGCTCTATCGTATACACTTCTGCATTTAATTCTAGTAAAACTGCTGTTTGATATCCAGAACCCGTTCCTATTTCTAAAATTTTATCACCAGATTTTACTTTCAAACTTTGAGATTGAAAAGCAACTGTGTAAGGCTGAGAAATTGTTTGCTCTGCTGCAATAGGAAATGCTTTATCTTGATACGCATGATCTTCAAAAGAAGAATCAATAAACAAGTGTCTAGGAATTTTCCTAACAGCATTTAGAACATTCTCATCAGTAATTCCTTTTTGTTGTAGCACGCTTGCTAACTGATTTCTAAGTCCTTGATGTTTGGATGTATCTTTCAATTTATAACTTTATAAAGCGGTCTAAAAGTAGAATAATTCGTCTAAAATTCCTATAAAATTGTATCTTTGTTATCGTTGAAAAAACAACATCAAAAAAATCACATTTTATGCTAAAAGTTGGAGTACTAGGCGCTGGTCATTTAGGAAAGATTCACTTAAAATTATTGCAAGAATCTAAATATTATGAATTGTTAGGTTTTTATGACCCATCGGAAGAAAATTCTAAAAAAGTTTCTACTGAATTTGGTTATAAAGCTTTTGATTCTATTGAAGATTTAGTTGAAGCTGTAGATGTTGTAGATATTGTTACCCCCACTCTTTCTCATTTTGAATGTGCAAAGATGGCCATTGAAAAAGGATGTCATATTTTTATAGAAAAGCCAATTACCAATACCGTTTTAGAAGCGGAAGCAATTAGAACTTTAGCAAGTCAAAAACACATACTTGGTCAGGTTGGACACGTAGAGCGTTTTAACCCTGCTTTTACAGCCGTTAAAGACATGATTGGTTCTCCAATGTTTATAGAGTGTCATCGTTTGGCTGAGTTTAATCCTAGAGGGACCGATGTTCCTGTCGTTTTAGATTTAATGATACATGATATCGATATTATATTAAGTGTTGTGAAATCTCCAGTAAAAAATGTACATGCAAGTGGTGTTTCAGTAATTTCAGATACTCCAGATATTGCAAATGCTAGAATTGAATTTGAAAATGGATGCGTTGCTAATTTAACAGCCAGTAGAATTTCTATGAAAAACATGCGTAAATCGCGTTTCTTTCAAAAGGATGCCTACATTTCAGTTGATTTTCTAGAAAAGAAATCTGAAGTTGTTAGAATGAAAGATGCTCCAGAGAATCCAGATGAGTTTGCGATGATTCTTCAAAATGCTGAAGGCATCAAAAAACAAATTTATTTTGATAATCCAGAAGTTGCCTCTAACAATGCTATTTTAGACGAATTAGAGACTTTTGCAGATGCCATTGTAAATAACACGAGACCTGTAGTAACCTTAAATGATGGAACTAAAGCTCTAAGAGTTGCTCAACAAATTATTGATTGCTTTTAGAAAATGTTACAAAGTGGCAAAGTTTATAAGTAAAAAACAATACTTAAAATTTTGCAAAAGATTAATAGATAATTGCGTTAAGGATAGAGCGATGTGTTTGAGTTCTTTTTTAGATGTCAGTTTGAGTGCCATGCCTTTTTTGCATGGTGTATCGAAAACAAATCTAAAAAAAACGAGTAGCGAAAGCCTGTTAAAACGCCCAAATAAAAAAATATAAAGAATGAAAAATATAGCTGTAATTGGTGCTGGTACCATGGGAAATGGAATTGCACATACTTTTGCTCAATTTAATTATAACGTTCAATTAATCGATATTTCTCAAGCTTCATTGGATAAAGGAATCGCAACGATTTCTAAAAATCTAGATCGAATGGTTGCTAAAGAAAAAATTACGGAAGCTGACAAAGCAAAAACACTTTCTAATATCACAACGTATACTTCTATTAAAGAAGGAACTCAATATGCAAGTTTAGTAGTTGAAGCAGCGACTGAGAACTTAGGTTTAAAATTAAAAATATTTGAAGAATTGGATGCTGTTTGTCCAGATGATACCATTTTAGCAACCAATACCTCATCAATTTCTATTACTCAGATTGCAGCAGTTACAAAAAGACCCGACAAAGTAATTGGAATGCATTTTATGAACCCTGTCCCAATTATGAAATTGGTAGAGATTATTAGAGGTTATAATACTTCTGATGAAGTGATGAATTTTACGGTTGAACTTTCTAAAAAAGTAAATAAAATTCCGGTTGAAGTAAATGATTACCCGGGTTTTGTAGCTAATAGAATCTTAATGCCTATGATTAATGAATCTGTAGAAACGTTGTATAATGGTGTAGCTGGAGTTCAAGAAATTGATACGGTAATGAAATTAGGAATGGCACATCCAATGGGGCCTTTACAATTAGCTGATTTTATTGGTTTGGATGTTTGTTTGTCTATTTTAGAGGTGATGTATGATGGATTTAAAAATCCAAAATATGCTCCCTGTCCTTTATTGGTTAATATGGTAAGAGCTGGTAAATTAGGTGTTAAATCTGGTGAAGGTTTTTACGATTATTCAGAAAGCAGAAAAGCAGAAAACGTATCTAAACAGTTTGCATAAATATCTATTTGTTGTTTTCTTATTGGTTTTCACTTTTACTTATGGTCAAGGTGAGAAAGATAGTATTCGGAAACTAAAAAAAATCGGAATCCTTTATAATAGCGCCAAGCAAAACAACGCATTATTTTTTGACAAAGACTATAATTATAAAACTGATGTATTAAAATTTCAGTTTTTCTATAATCTGAAAGATTGGGAGCAATGGGATTTTAATTTAATTCTGCAGCCACAGGTACAAATTGCAAATCATCAATTATTAAATGAGTTTTTTATCACTCCTGATGAGCCTGATTATTTATTTCTACGCGAAAAATTCACACAAAAGAAAACTATTTCAATTTATGCCTTTGAGTTAGGATTTCAACTAAGAAGAACGTTGTTTAAGAACATCTCATTTGAAGCTACACTAGGTTTAGGAGCAGCTTATATAGATGTTGAAACAGAACGCTTAGCACAAGGGTTTACTTTTATTGAAAATTTTTCACTTGGTTTAGTTTCTTCCTTTGATAATGCAGAATTATATCTCGGAACTAATCTTGGTCATGTTTCCAATTTTAACATTCAGATGCCTAATAGTGGATACAATCTTCTGGGTTTTGAAATTGGATATCGAATCTATTTAAAATAAAAAAAAGGAACTCAATTGAGTTCCTTTTTTTTATGAAATTGATTAGTGTTTACTAATCTTTATCGTTGTTATCTTTCTTAGCTTTATTCCAGATTTTTAATTCGTCTGTAGCTGTAATTCCAGATTTTACCATAATGTTTACACCATCGGAGATTCCTAATACTAATTCTCTTTTCTCAAATTCGTTTTCACCAATTTTCACTTCTACATAAGGTTTTTCTGTCTTTTTATCGAAACGTAATAAAGCTTCTTTAATTGCAAGTACACTATCTTGTTGTTCTAAAACGATGTCTGCATTTGCACTATAGTTAGCTCTCACAAAATACGTATCGTCTAATGTTAAGTTTGCTTTGATTGTAAATTGAACTGCACCACCTTCTTCAGTTCCTTTTGGAGCGATAAAGTTTAATTTAGCAGGGAATTTTTTCTCTTCAATAGCACCTAAAGATATTTCTATAGCGGTACCATTAACTAATTTACTCACTTCAGATTCATCAACTTTTCCTTCAAAGATCATTTTACTCATATCTGCAATCGAAGCGATGGTTGTACCTGCATTAAAGTTATTACTCTGAATTACTTGATCTCCTTCTTTTACAGGGATTTCTAAGATAGTTCCTGAGATTTGTGCTCTAATATCTGTATTGGCAACTCCCACTCCAGATGATCCGCTTTTAATGATCTTATAATCATTCTCAGCATTAATTAAATCTTGTTTAGCTTGATCGAATGTAAGTTCAATTTGCTCAAATGCAGAGGCTGATAAAACACCTTTATCAAATAATTGCTTGTTTCTATCAAAAGCTATTTTTGCATTTTTTACTCTCAATTTAATATTATCTACTCTACCCTTAGCACTCAATAAAGATTGCTCATTAGGAACAACTCTTACGGTAGCTATTAAGTCTCCTTTTTTAACTTTTGCTCCTTCTAATAAATAGATTTGATCAATGATTCCAGTAATTTGAGGTTTAATCTCAATTTCTTCTAATGGAATTACTTTTCCGGTAGCGACTGTTTTCTTAACAATAGTAGCTTTAAAGGCTGTCTCTGTTTTATAGCTAACAATATTTTGTTTATTCTTACTTCCTAACCAGGCAAGGACTGCTGCGAATACTACTACTACGACTAATAATATAATTTTTGCTCTTTTACTCATTTTGATTGTCTATATAACGTTTGGTTAATTTATTTCTATGTTTAATTTTATTCGTCTCTTAATGCGTCTATTGGCTTCATTAATGTTGCCATGTAAGCAGGTATCAATCCTATTAAGGTGCCTAATACTATAAGAATTAAGAAGGCTATTAATATTATTGGAATGTTTACTGTTGGATTAATTAATGTAGGATCAGGTCCAGAACCTAACCAACTGTCAAGAATCATTAACACCAATCCTCCAAAAATAATTCCTAACATTCCAGCAACCGTTGTTAAGAATACAGACTCTAATACTACTTGTCTTCTAACTTCAATTGGTGTTGCGCCAATAGCTCGTCTAATTCCAATTTCTTTAGTTCTTTCTTTTACAGTAATCAATAAAATGTTTCCAATGGCAAATACTCCTGCAATTAATGTAGCGATTCCAACAAACCATGTCAAGAATTGCATTCCTGTTAAGAATCCTGTAATTTTTCCGATTTCTACTGCTAAGTTTGCACTACCAAAAGCTCTTTTATCTTCTGGATCTACTTTGTGTATATTCTTAAGCGTGAGCAATATATCTTGCTCCATTTGAAGAATATCTATTCCTTCATTTGCAGTAATCATCATCCAACTAATTCTATTGGCTCTATTGTATACTTGCTGAAATGTTGAAAATGGAATGTAAGCTGCAGCTCCATCAAAGGAAATATTACCATTTTTGTAAACTCCAATTATTTTATAAGAAACATTTCCAATGTTTACCATTTCACCAACGGGTTGTTCGTCTTTTTCAAACAACTGCTCATATATTTCTTGCTCAATCACACAAACTTTAGATTTCAACTTAATATCATTCTCGTTTAGAAATCTACCATAAATTAAATCTTTCTTTTGTACTTTATCTAATACTGGAAGGTCTCCAGAAACATTAAAGTTTCCTGTTTTAAAACTTCTAGTAATTGCACTGTTAGTCTGACTTCTTGGTGCTATAAACTTAATTTCTTTATACTCTCTTTGCAGAATAGCAACATCCTCTGTTGTTAAACGAACGTTTCTTCCTTTTTGAAAACCTTTAAAAGGCATTTCTGTTCTTTGTGACCAGAAGAATACACTGTTGGTTGCAAAATCTCCAAAAATATTTTTAAAGTTATTTTCTAAACCTCTTGATGCTCCTAAAAGAACTACCAACAAGAAGATTCCCCAAAGAACCCCAATAATAGTAATGATGGTTCTGGTTTTGTTTTTACGAATTCCTCCGTAAATTTCTTGCCAAGTATCTGAATCGAATAAAAATTTCATAATTAATCTGCTCTTAAGGCTACTACGGGTTTAATTTTTGATGCTTTTCTAGCAGGAACTAAAGCTGCTATTAGTCCGGATAGAATTAAAACAATAGTTGCTCCAATTACTAATCCTTGACTGACACTTGGGTCTTTTATAAAATAATCTTCTTCTAAACTATTTCCTATTAAGCTTAGAATATACGTTCCTAATGTTAATCCTAAATATCCTGCAATCGTAGTAATTAATACTGATTCTTGCACAACCATTCCTACAATAGAAGAAGGTTTTGCTCCCAATGCTTTTCTAATTCCAAATTCTTTGGTTCGTTCTTTAATTACGAAGATCATAATATTACTAATTCCAATGATTCCGGCAATTAACGTTCCTGATCCAATAAAGATGACGATAAAGAACAAGGCTAACATAAAGATTCCTACACCTTTATTTAATTCTGCCATGTTTCTTACAGACAATGCACTTTGATCATCTGGATGGATGTCTAGTTTTTTACGCATGTCTCTTTCTACAGCTTTACCAAATGCAATGGCTTCGTCTAAACTTAAGTTTTCATTATATCCAATATTAATCTGACTGATATAATCGTTATTCCCATACAGTTTTTGTGCTGTAGTTATGGGTATGTATGATAATCTTTCTTCGTTATCTCCTCCATCATCCGAAAATATTCCAATGACTTTGTAGGAGATTCCCCCAACATTGATTCGTTTTCCTAAGGCGGGCTTTTCTCCAAACAAATCAGATTTTACCAATCTACCAATCACAATTGATTTGGAGGCATCATTAATATCTAATTGATTGATATACCTTCCATCAGTCATAATTGTTTTCTCTAAAAACTGATGGTCTGGATGAACAGCTCTTATACTATAGTTATCTTGATTCTTCTTATGAGACATGCTAAAGTTCTTGTAAACTCTGGCAGTCATTAAGTCAATTTTACTATCGTACTTGTCTGCTACGTAATCGTAATCGTTATTCTTTAATTGAATTCTTCTCCCCGATTGTAATCCTTTATATGGTTTGGTCGTTTTCCAAACTCTCACAAACATCGAATTGGCAGCATCGTCTACAAAAGCTCCTTCAAACGTATTTTTAAGACCACTTACAATTCCGAATAACAAGGTAAATAACAGAATAGCAAAAGCTACTGTAAACCCAGACATTACAGAACGCAACCTGTTTTTATTAATACTTTGAAAAATTTCTCTCCAACGATCTATATCAAACATAATTAAACTGTTTTAGCCGGATTTCTTTGTTTGTTGATGGTATCACTAATGATAACACCATCTTTTAAACGAACGATTCTTTTGGTTTGATCTGCAACTTCTTCTTCATGCGTAATTACAAACACCGTCATTCCTTCGTTGTTAATGTCTTTTAACAAATCCATTACAGAATCTGTTGTGGTAGAATCTAAGGCTCCAGTTGGCTCATCTGCTAAAACAACTTTAGGATTGGTAACCAAGGCTCTTGCAATGGCAACACGTTGTTTTTGTCCACCAGATAATTCGTTAGGCAAATGACCTGCCCAATCTTTTAATCCAACTTTGTCTAAATAATCTAAGGCAATTTTTTGACGCTCTTTTCTTCCTACTCCTTTGTAGTACAATGGCAATGAAACATTTTCTAATGCCGTTTTATAAGAAATTAGGTTAAACGATTGAAAAACAAATCCTAAAAATTTGTTTCTTAAAATTGCTCCTTTTTTCTCATTTAAGTTTTTTATTTCTTGTCCGTTTAGAAAGTATTCTCCTTCATCATGTTCATCTAACAAACCAACAATATTTAATAAAGTTGATTTACCAGAACCTGAAGAACCCATAATAGAAACAAATTCCCCTTCTTTAATATGTAAGTTAATTCCTTTTAAAACGTGAAGAGAATCTTTACCAATTGGATAAGATTTATGTAAGTTAGTTATACGAATCATTTGCGTTGGTTAATTTTTGCATAAAAGTAGATAAAGACTGTGATTGCGGCTACTAATTTTATGTTAAAACCCAATAGCACTACACTAACTTTTCTTACTACTTTACATAAGACGGCTCTAAATTTAATTTGTTACAGTAATATTTAAATTTTTAAGCTTTATTTTTGTAATTGAAATGACAATCACAGATATCAACATACCAAAAAACAAGAAACTCATCTTATTTGATGGTGTTTGCAACCTTTGCAACGATTCGGTTTTAAAAGTAATTAAGTACGATAAAAAAAACATGTTTTTATTTACAGCTTTACAATCTGAAACTGGGCAAGCAATTATTAATGAATTAGGAATCGATACTGCTAGCATAGACTCTATTATACTTTACGATCCTAAAGAAGCATACTATATTAAATCTGTAGCGGCCTTAAAAATTATGAATCAATTTTCTGGTGCTTGGAAACTAATGCAGATTTTTAGCATCTTACCAGACGGTTTTAATAATTTCTTCTACGATTATATTGCTAGAAATAGGTACAAATGGTTTGGAAAAAAAGAGAGTTGTATGATTCCAACTCCAGAACTAAAAGCTAAATTTTTAGATTAAATGGAGTTTCCAAACGAAGTAAAATGTGTCATTTTTGACATGGACGGTGTCATTATAGATTCTGAAGAAATTCATAAAAAAGCCTACTATGAAACCTTTGAAAGTATTGCCGTTAATGTTTCTGATGATTTATATAAAACGCTGACAGGTTCTTCTACCATTAATGCTTTTGAAAAATTAGTAGCGCATTTTAATTTGGATGAAAGTCCAGAAGAATTGGTTTTAGCAAAAAGAAAACGCTATGTAAATTTCTTTGAAAACGATCCAACTTTACACCTAGTAAACGGTGTAGAAAAACTCATTAAACAATTGCATCAGCAAAACATTACGTTGGTCTTGGCTTCTTCTTCTGCCATGGTAAATATTAATCGTGTGTTTACTCGATTTAATTTGCATTCTTATTTTACTGCCAAGATTAGCGGAGCCGATTTAGTGGCCTCTAAACCACATCCAGAAATTTTTAAAAAAGCTGCCATCCTAGGAAATACAAACAAAGAGCATTGTATTGTTATTGAAGATTCTGACAACGGCGTAAAAGCTGCCAACGATGCTGGTATTTTTGTAGTAGGATATAGAAATCCATTGGCTGCTGACCAAACTTTGGAACAAGCAAATTTGGTCATTGATGATTTTTCAGAGCTATCTTTTCTTATTTAATAACCTATTTTTCCTCTCTTTGAATATTTGGTTAAAAAAAATTAACTTAGCTAAATTCTTATAAGATAATGCTAACCAATGATAAAATTCTTTAGACTATTCGAACTTAATTTTGCCTTTGCAAAATCAAAACTCTTGAAGAAGTTTGGTGAGAATACATCCTGTCTCTTATACACATCTGACGCTGC
>CAJXRR010000022.1 GCA_913060575.1 uncultured Flavobacterium sp. | reverse complement strand
CGCATATATTGTTTCTTTAGCAATTTTACTCCTAAAGGTATCTACAGAAATAATAATTTCTGGATATTTTTTTATCAACAGATTAATTACAGGAACTATTCTTTTTAACTCTTCTTGTTCAGAAATATGTTTAGCACCTGGTCTTGAAGAATAAGCACCAACATCAATAAAAGTTGCACCTTCAGTTAACATTTTATCAACTTGATTTAAAATAGAAACCTCATCTTTAAATTTTCCTCCATCATAAAATGAATCTGGAGTAATGTTTAAAATCCCCATCACCTTGGGTGATGACAAATCAATCAATTTTCCTTTACAGTTAATCGTCATTTAGCGTACTACTTTATTAATTACATGACTCACTTTTTGGGCTTTATAATTATTCATTTTTTGCAATAAATCATCCACAGAATTACCAACAATCAAAAGTCTTTTATTTTCTGATTTTACATAACCTTCTGCTATCATTTTATCAATCTGTAATAAAATTGCATCAAAAAAACCATTAATATTTAAAAGTCCAACAGGTTTTTGCTCAATATGCAATTGATTTAAAGTTAAAGCTTCAAAGAGTTCATCTAAGGTTCCAAAACCTCCTGGCAAGGTAATATAACCATCAATTAATTTACTCATAATTACTTTACGTTCACTCATTTTTTTGCATACGATCATTTCCTCGACTCCAGAATGCACAACCTCTTCTTTTTCTAATAGTTTTGGAATTACTCCAATAACTTCTCCATTTTGCTCAAGAATTGTATCTGCCAAAACCCCCATCATTCCTATTTTTCCTCCTCCATAAACCAAACCAATCTGTTGTTTTATAAATGCGTTTCCTAACTCAATTGCAGCTTGTTTATAAACAGGGTTAAATCCTAAACTGGAACCACAAAAAACAACAATTCTTTTCATTTTTTTCGTTTATAAATTCTATGTAAAAATAAATGAAAACCTTTTAAGTTTTACTACTTTTGACAAAAATACTTTTTTATCGCGATGCAAAATACTTCAAAACAATACGATACTGTTATCGAGGAATGCAGAAGTTTGTTTATAAAAAAAATGTCTGATTACGGCAGTGCTTGGCGCATTTTACGTTTACCTTCTTTAACAGATCAAATTTTTATTAAAGCACAACGTATTCGTCAGTTGCAAGAAAATTCGGTTCGTAAAGTAGATGAAGGTGAAAAATCTGAATTTATTGGAATTATTAATTATTCGGTAATGGCTTTAATTCAGTTAGAATTAGGTGTTGTTGACAATCCAGATTTATCTACTGAAGAAGCAACAGATCTGTATGACAAGCATGTGAAAATCACCAAAGATTTGATGGAAAATAAAAATCATGATTACGGTGAAGCATGGAGAGATATGAGAGTGAGTTCTTTGACAGATTTAATTATTCAGAAGTTACTTCGTGTAAAACAAATTGAAGATAATAAAGGAAAAACCTTAGTGTCTGAAGGCATTGATGCGAATTATCAAGACATGATTAATTATGCGATTTTTGCGATGATTCATATGAGTTAAATAAGTTGCAGAGTCAAAAGAGTTTCAAAGTAGCAAAGCGATGCACTGAGCCTGTTGAAGTGTTTCAAAGTAGTTTATCACTTCGAGTGTTTTTCTGATTGAAATGAAGAAAAAAGTATCGAGAAGTTTTAAACCTTACTTCATAAAAAAATAATGATTTTTTTCGTTCTTTTTTATCAATGAAAAAAAGGATAAATTTAAATGATAAAGAAGCTTTTAAGTTTTTTAAATAAATTAAAACAATGATTAAACTATTAGTCCACCTTTCAAGAATATTTGTAGGAGCCATGTTTATCTTTTCTGGCTTTGTAAAATTGGTAGATCCAATAGGGTCTCAATATAAATTTCAAGAATACTTTGGTGAAAGTGTTTTAAATCTAGAATTTTTAATTCCGTTTGCTCTGCCATTTTCAATTCTGTTGATTATTGCAGAAATTATGTTAGGCGTGATGTTGTTACTAGGATATAAATCGAAACTGACAGTTTGGAGTTTATTAGGATTAACTACCTTGTTTTTATTCTTAACCTGGTATTCTGCTTACTATAACAAAGTAACAGATTGTGGATGCTTTGGAGATGCTATCAAATTAACACCTTGGGAAACTTTCTGGAAAAATGTAATCTTAATCGGACTCATTTTATTGTTATTGATAAGAGTAAAAGACAACAAAGAAATCTTTTCTAAGAAAATTACGATTGCGTTGACTTTGCTTAGCTTGATAAGTTTTTCTTACATCACTTTTCATGTATTAAATCATTTGCCAATTATTGACTTTAGAGCCTATGCTGTTGGTAAAAATATTCCAGAAGGGATGGAATTTCCTGAAGATCCAAATGAGTTGCCACCTGTGCACGATTTTATGTTAGAAGACACTCAAAACGATTTAGCTCCACAGATTTTGGCAATGGATAAAGTAATGTTAGTTATTGTTTACAATGCAGATAAATCTGATGAAGAAGGTTTTGTAGCCACTAGAAAAGTAGCGGATAAAGCGATATCCAAAGGATACAATGTTTATGGAGTTTCAGCATCTTTTGAGGATGACTTAATTCTGATGCAGAATAAATACAACTTACCATTTGACTTTTTATTCTGTGATGAAACCACTTTAAAAACAATGATTAGAGCCAATCCAGGTATCATGACATTGAGTAAAGGAACTGTCACAGGAAAATGGAATTGGAACGATACTGATGAGATAAAACTCTAACAAATGAAACAACTTTTATTAGTATTTATTGGTGGGGGTTTTGGAAGTGTACTTCGTTACATGATTGGGAAATTTTTGAACAATCCTGAAAGCGGAATACCTTATGGAACCTTTACAGCAAATATTATAGGAAGTTTATTAATCGGAATTATTTTAGGATTAGCTGCGAAAAACGAAGCTTTAAATCAAAATCAAACTTTATTGTTGGCTACAGGTTTTTGTGGAGGGTTTACAACTTTTTCAACCTTTGCATATGAAAATCATGTACTGTTAAAGAATGGGGATTTTGCAACTTTTGCATTCTATACCATTGCAAGTTTTGTGGTTGCTTTTTTGGCCGTTTTTGCAGGAATGTATTTGACAAAGTAATTCATTAGTAGCGATCGATCAACTTTCAATAAAAACATTGGATTAATCTTGATAGAATATAAAACATTAAACCAAAAAGGTAAGTTTTTAACAACCAACCTCTATTTTTTAAAATCTTTAATTCCTGCTTTTATAGCAACATCCAAATGATTTTTTCTTGGAGTTAATGGGCAAGAATACTTTTCATTATAAGCACAATATGGATTGTAGGTATTGTTAAAGTTTAACTCTATAGTATCATTCGAATTAATAGTACTTTCAAATACATCCATATAGCGACCACCACCATAAGAACCCTCACCACTAGTTTCATCTGTAAAAGGCAAGAATAAATAATCTTTGTATTTAGGATCATTATATTCTTCAAGGCTTTGATATAAAGTTAGTGTAAGATCTTTTCCTTTTAAAGTAAAGGATAAAGTTCCGTATTCTCTGTAATAAGGTTTTCTTTCTGTAGTTGTTGCCATTGCCAAATAAGGAGTGTCTGGCGTTCTTTTTAATTGAGCGATAACAATAAATGAAGAATCAATGGGGAAAAAATCTAAACCTTTAAAATTTCTTAAATCCTTCTTTTTTAATGGTGATTTTGTTGCGTCTTTATATTGAGCATTTAATTTTTGCTGATATTCAGTTTCACCCATCAAAGGTCTTTTACTTTGAGAGTTACAAGAATACAACCCAACAACTAATAAAAGAATACATATTTTTTTCATCGAATTAATTTTCAGGTAAATTTAGCTTTTTTATTAGATTGTTTTTTGGTTCTGAAGCATCGTATAAAATTTTAACAGAATCATTCACATATAAAGTTCGTTTAAAGAATGCATCATAGTCTTTTTTTTTCGATGGTTCTGATACTTTCTACTGTTTCTTCATTCACCAAAAATTGAAAAGTTAATACATAGTTTTCAACGAAAGTTCCGTCCATTTCATTTGCTCTATAATTATTAACATCAATCTTTGTGATCTTAGCAAATGTTTCAATTCCATTTTCATTTAGATGTGTTTCATTGCTAGATTTTAAATAATTCGACATAAATAACAATCCCAATAAAAGGACAAAAACACCAACAATAAGATATCCAGTTTTTATTTTCTTCATATTCCAAGTTTTCTCTAAAATACGAAACAATTTTATTTTTTGTTTTTCTTTTCAAAAATTTATGTAGTTTTACGGCATCAATTTAAAATTTAAAAATGAGAAACGTCAATACATATAATTGCAAACAATGGATTTCAGAAGTCCATGGCCGTGCTATTTATGTGTTTTGATGATATCAATATAAAATCAAACAATATAAAAAGTCCGGCTATCTAGCCGGACTTTTTATATTATATCAATATTCAATCAACCAAACAACAAGACAATGAAAAAACTTTATTTTAATTACCTAGATACTTTTAGAGGCCTCTCTAAAGAAGTTTGGTGGTTAGCTTTAATCACCTTAATTAACAGAGCAGGTACCATGGTGATTCCTTTTTTATCTCTATATCTAACAAAAAGTTTAGGCTTTACCTTAGAAAATGTCGGTTGGATTATGACTTGTTTTGGAGTGGGCTCCGTAGCAGGTTCTTGGTTAGGAGGAAAACTGACAGATAAAATTGGATACTACAAAGTGATGAATATTAGTTTGTTCTTAACAGGGATTCTATTTGTTGCCTTACAATATGTGTCAACTCTTTTAGGATTTTGTATAGGAATCTTCTTAGTAATGTTAGTTGCAGATACTTTTAGACCCGCCATGTTTGTGGCATTAAGCGCTTATAGTAAGCCAGAGAACAAAACAAGATCTGTAACTTTGATACGTTTAGCTATAAACCTTGGATTTACTGCAGGACCAGCAGTTGGAGGGTTGATTATTACTTCTATTGGATATCAAGGATTGTTTTGGGTAGACGGGGTTACTTGTTTGTTAGCAGTAGTTTTATTAATGCGAGTTTTGCATCCTAAGAAAGCGAAAGTTATGGATGAAGTTAACGTTGAGAATCCAATTTCAATTTATAAAGACAAACCTTTTTGGATTTTCTTTATTGCCATGTTCATTTTTGGTTTTGTTTTCTTGCAGTATTTTTCTACCATGCCATTGTATTATAGAGATGTGTATCATTTGACAGAGTTTGAGATAGGTTTACTTTTTGGCTTAAATGGATTTATCATTTTTGTGTTGGAAATGCCTTTAATTAAATGGTTAGAAAAAGTAAACTATTCAAAACCAGCTTTAATGTTAGTTGGCTTGTTTTTGACTGCATTAAGTTTTTTAGTGTTGATTTGGAGTTTTCCAGTAGGGATTTTAGTTATTGGAATGTTATTGATGACGATAGGAGAGATGATTGCTTTTCCATTCTCAAATGCTTTTGTTATTGATAGAGCTAAAAAAGGAAAACAAGGAGAATACATGGCTTTTTATAGTATTTCTTTCTCTGCTGCTCATATTTTTGGTCATAATTCAGGGATGCAATTAATAGATAATTTTGGGTTTGATAATACTTGGAGTTTAATTACTATTCTTGGCTTTATAGGCGTTTTATGCTTGTGGATACTAATGCGAGTTACCAATAAAGAAAAAAATATAGTATGATTTTAAATCAGATAACCATTCCATCTTTAGATGTGAATAAGGCAACAGAATTTTATCAAAAACTAGGCTTGCATCTTATTGTAGATGCTAAGCCTAGATATGTCCGTTTCGAATTACCTGATGGAGATGCAACATTCTCTATTCATGTTGTTGATGAATTACCAAAAGGTGATGGAATTTCGGTGTATTTTCAAGAAGAAAATTTAGATAACTATGTTGAGCAATTACTAAAGAAAGGTTTTCAGTTTGATTTGTTGCCAACAGACCAACCTTGGCTTTGGAGAGAAGCTAGATTGAAAGATTTAGACGGAAATCAACTTATTTTATACAGTGCTGGGAAGAATCGAAAAAATCCACCTTGGAGAATTTAATTCATTCTTATTTGAACTGTAATTCTTTGTCTGTCAATTTATTGATGCGTAAAGTTTTATAATCTCTAAAGTAATTTTGATATAAACGCCAAGGCAATTTAGAACCTTGTCTTGGGAATTCGTTTTCTGATCTATGAATATATCCTGAGTTTAAATTTAACAGTGGGATCGTTTCTAAATCTTCATCAATCACTTTTGGAACCATATATTTATAATTCTTTTGGTCCATAAACTTTAGAAGTCTACTTGCGTATTCACTAGTTAAATCACTTTTTAAAGTCCAAGAAGCATTGGTATAACCCGCAAAGAAAATACAATTAGGTAATCCGCTTAACATTAAACCTCTGTAGGTAAGTGATTTAGAAATGTCAAATTCGTTGTCGTCAATAGAGATTTTTGCACCACCAAAAGCCAATAATTTTAATCCAGTTGCACTAATTACAATATCAGCTTCTAATTCTTTACCAGATGTTGTTTTGATTCCTTTTTCTGTAAATGTTTCTATATGATCGGTAACAATATCTGCCTTACCTTGTTTTAGTGTTTGAAATAAATCACCATCTGGAGCCACACAAAAGCGCTGATCCCAAGGTTTATAATTTGGTGAAAAATGAGGATTTGCAGGAATATCACCTAGTTGTTTTTGTACACCTTTTACCAATAGTTTTTTCATTGTTTTCGGCCATTTTCTACAGACGTTGAAGAAAATAATTTGAATTACTATATTCTTAAATCGAATGACTTTATGGGCTGTCTTTTTTGGCAAGATGCTTTTTAAGATTGCTGCTACTTTATCTTTATTAGGGAAAGCACCAACATACGTTGGAGATCTTTGCAACATGGTGATTTTAGCAGTTTCATTTGCCATTTTTGGAACAATAGTGACCGCTGTTGCACCACTACCTATCACCACTACTTTTTTATTTGTATAGTTTAAGTTTTCTGGCCAATGTTGAGGATGAATGATCGATCCTTTAAAATTTTCTACTCCAGGAAAATCAGGAGTATATCCATTTTTATAATTGTAATATCCAGTACAAACAAATAACATATTACAAGAGTAAACTTCTTCAATTTGCGTCGAAGAATTTGTTGTAGTAACGATCCAAATATTTTTTTCAGTATTAAAATTAACAGAAGATACTCGTGTTTGATATTGAATTTTCTCTCTTATTTTGTATTCATCAGCTGCTTCATTTAAGTATTTTAAAATACTTGGTGCATCTGCAAAAGATTTCGGATTGTCCCAAGTTTTAAAAGAATAACCAAAAGTATACATGTCAGAATCTGAGCGAATTCCAGGATATTTAAAAAGACTCCAAGTTCCTCCTATTTCTTCTCTAGATTCAAGAATTCGATAACTCTTATCATTATTCTTTCTTTCTAAATGACAAGCTGCACCAATTCCAGATAGACCCGCTCCAACAATAATAATGTCTGTATGATTCATGTTGATTTTACTATTTATTAATAGACCTTTTTAATGATAAAAAGATGCATTTATTTTAAAACAGAAAATTCAATACTTGAATCTGTAAATACCGTGTGAGTTTGCGTTTTAAAGTCTTTGTCTTCGGCTTTAAAGATGTTATCTACATAGGTTTGAGGATTTAAATCAATCAGAGGAAACCAAGTACTTTGTACTTGAATCTGTAATTTATGTCCTTTTTTAAATGTATGAAATACATCTTGAAGTTTAATATTTACATCCGTTTTTTTGTTAGGCACAAAAGGTTCTGGTTTACTAAAGTCATTTCTAAAACGACCTCTCATAACTTCACTTCTTACCATTAAATGATAGTTGCTCATCTTTAAATGATCTTGAAACTTCTTGTTGTCTTTGTTGTCTTTAGTATCTGAAGGATGCACATCAATCACTTTTACAATCCAGTCAGCAGCATTACCTGTAGTCGCTACTTTTAATTTGGCTAATATGTCACCCGCTAAGGTAAAATCTTCGGTTAGAATAGCTGTTTCAAAGACTAAAACATCGGGTCTTCTTGCAGCAAAACGCTGATCATCGGTCATGTATTTTCTTGGCGTAAAAACAGTTTTTATATCTTCAGAATAAGGCACGGGACGCTTTACATCACTGATAAATTTAATTCCTTTATTAGCTCCTTTTTCACTAGTTAAAGTTTGATCATCTGATAAAAACATTTCTTGTTTTTGAACATTTTCTGGTGGCCAGCTATCATAAGTTTTCCATTCTTTTTTACCTGAATCAAATACATAAGCTTCTGGTAACCCAGAGTTTTTATCACCACTACCTTTTAAGAAGTGATTAAAGAATTTTGTTTCAATAGTATCTTGAAAGAATTCTGAAATAGAATCTCCAAAGTAGTAATTCCCTACAATATTTTGTCCACGTCTTCTAGCCCATGCTCCATGATCCCAAGGTCCAAATACCATGGTATTATAATTATCCTTTCCGTGCTTTTCTATTCCTTTATATGTTTCTAGAGGTCCATATAAATCTTCTGCATCAAACCATCCACCAACAATCATAGTAGCTACAGTAGAAGGTACTTTATCCATGTGCTGAATAATCCCTTTACTTTGCCAAACAGAATCGTAATTTGGATGTTCAGCAATTTCTTTCCAGAAAAAATCATCAATTCTATCTGGGTTCTCTGGACCCTTACGATCAAGAGTTTCGTATTGAAAATATTTATTTAGATTTTTTAATGGCCCAGCATCTAAGAAAAATTGGTATTGATCTTCTGTGTTCATTTTTGGAAATGAATACCAAGCAGTATCAGTAGGAGTGTCTTTATATTTTCCAAATAAAGAAATTGCTCTAAAATAACTTAATAAAAATGCACCATTATGACGAAAATCATCAAAGAAAAAGTCTCCTATACAAGCTTGTGGTGATGCTGCTTTTAAAGCTGGATGCGCATCAATAGTAGAAACCGTAGCATAATGACCAGGATACGAAATTCCCCACGTTCCAACTTTTCCATTATTGTTTTCAACATTGTTTACCAACCAATCTATGGTGTCATAAGTATCAGAAACTTCATCCGCTTCATTTTCTTTTTTATTTGGAATATAAGCTCTCATATTATCATATATACCTTCGCTCATCCAACGACCGCGAACATCTTGATAAACAACAATGTTTCCTTCTTTCATTAAGTTTACATTGGGCCCAATTCTAGTTTTCATTTTCCCTTCCCCGTATGGGCGAGAACTATAAGGAGTTCTTTGCATTAGCATCGGGTATTTTTTACTGGTATCTTTGGGAGAATATATTGTAGTGTGTAATTTAACACCATCTCTCATAACAATATTTACTTCTTGTTTTGTATAATTATCAGAAACAAAAGTATCTTCTTTAGCAGTTTTGTCTTGAGTTTCATTGCAAGAAGCGAAAAGTAAAAAAGTGAAAATACTAAGAATGAAATATTTTTTCATAAGAAAGAAATTTGATTTTTGATTTTTCATAAAACTACGAAAAATAATGAAGTAATTTGAAGTGTTTTTTTTAAGAATTTATTCTTATTTTTATACAACAAACAAATCAATTTATCATGAAAAACAAAATAGTATTAGTTCTTGTTATGAGCTTTTTTTTAGGATCTGTGAACGCTCAAAATTCGTCTATAAAAATTAATATAGGTGATATTTTTATTGTTGGTGAAGTTGAGAATAACGATTACAAACATATAAACTTCCCAAAGGATAATATCATTATCAAAAAGGGAGGAATTGCTAATTATGACAATATTAAGGGTAGTAAAGTAGAAGTAACTTCTATGAAAACAAAGAAAGATGGTACTGTACTTGCAACAGTAAAATTAACAAATGGAAAACTCTTTTTTAATAGTCATAAATATGTAACGGTAGATGTTAAGAAAGCTATTGAAGAAAAGGAGTTTTTAAATAATTAAAAAACAATTACCATTCAAAGAAGGCTTTCTAATTTAGAAGGCCTTTTTTTGTATATTATTTGAGGTAAATAAACTAATATTTAGAAAATGAACAAAGCATTAATTTTAATTTTGACAACATTTTTTCTTTACGGCTGTCAAACAAATACAATAGAAAAAAAAGAAATTGTAGAAACAAAAAAGGTGTTTCCTGAATTAAAAAAAGACCGATATAATGTTGCTTTTTTAATTATGGATGGAACTTTTAATACAGAATTAACGGCACCCTATGATATCTTTCAGCACACAATTTTCAGAAAAGGAATTAAACCTATGAATGTTTTTACGGTTGCTAATTCTGATGAACCCATTACTACATTTGAAGGAATGAGAATTCTTCCAGATTTTAATTATATAAAAGATTCTCTACCTAAAATTGATATTTTGGTCATTCCAAGTGCAGAGCATCATTTAGATTATGACTTGAATGATACACAAATGATTGATTTTGTAAAAAGAGTAGATGAAGAGGCTCAGTTTGTTACATCGCATTGTGATGGAGCATTTGTATTGGCAAAAGCAGGATTGTTAGAAGGGAAAGTATCGACAACTTTTCCAAGTGATATTGATACCATGCGAAAAATGTTTCCATCTCTAGATATTAGAAAAGACGTTTTGTTTGTACATGATGGAAAATACATTACTTCTGCCGGAGGCGCAAAATCTTTTGAAGCTGCTTTATATTTATGTGAATATTTATACGGACCAGAAATTGCTAGAAGTCTAGCGGGAGGTTTGGTAATTGATTGGAAACTACAGGAAGTTCCTCATGTGATTTTAAATGATTAAAACAAAAAAGCGGATTCTTTAGAATCCGCTTTTTTGTTAAGTACGTTTTAAAATATTATTCTTTTAACCACGCTTTTCTTAATACTGATTTTGAGTCAGAAGCTGGTAATTCTTCAATAGTAAAAATTTCTCTTTCAGCAGAAACTTTAGTTATTTTTGTTTGAATTTTCATTGCTTTGCCATCTCTGACAATATCAAAAGTTAAATCATCTCCTTCTTTCAACTGAACCGTTTTACTGATGATCTGACGAGCATTCTGTAAATTAATTGCTTCTCCATTTACAAGTTTTAAAACATCACCACCTATAATACCAAGAGCAGTTAAGCCAGAGTTTGTTCTTTTAGTAAATTCAATTTCTCTTTTATTGTTAGCTGTGATAAAAAGTTGATTTCTACTATCTACTAAATAAGAAGAGTCATAAGTATCGATTTTTTTTACAACTCCTACTTTATATAGGTAGCTAAGATAATCTATAGGGTTGTTTCCTGTTAAATGATTTTTGAAAAACTCTCCAACTGCTGGATATGTCATTTTTACAATTTCATCCAAGATTTCGTCATCTTTAAATGGTTTATTAGCTCCGTATCTATCTGAAAGATCTTTCATTAAATTTCTAACTCCATAAGTTCCTTTACTTTCTTCTCTTAAAATGATATCTAAAGTCATTCCGATCAAAGCTCCTTTTTGATAGACATTACCGTAGTTTCTTGCATACTTATCTTCTAAGATGTTTTTGCTCATTTCGGTAAATGGCATGGTATCATCATATCTTGAAGCTCTAATGATTTTACTTCTTACAGAGTTGATAAACTCTTGTTCCGTAATTAAACCTTGATTTACTTGAAACAAGTTTGCAAAATATTCAGTAACTCCCTCGTACATCCATAAGTTTTGAGACATATTAGGTTTGTTAAAATCAAATGAATGAATTTCTTCAGAATGAACCGAAAGCGGTGTTACAATATGAAAAAATTCATGAGAAACCGTTCCGTTTACCATTCCTCTAGATAATTGCTCTTTTGTGTAGGTTTCTGGATATACTACTGTTGTAGATGATAAGTGTTCTAATGCTCCAAAATTTCTCCATGGATAAACTTTAGGATCAAATAAGTATACTAAAACATTGTACTCTTTTGTTGTGTTAAAGTCTTTTAAAAAGTTTGTCTGCGCTTGCATCATAGTTTTTAAAGCTTCTTCAATATCTTTCGCAGCATGAACATTATTTGGAGAATAAATTGCCAAAGAAACATCAATACCACCTACTGTAAAATTGACATTGTTTAAAGGAGCATACATGATTGGATTGTCTGAGATCTCATCATACCTACTTGCATAAAATACATCTTCTAAATTAGATTCTTTAGTTGTATTCTTATTGATCAATGAAGTAGTTTCATATAAATTTTCAGGATGTTTAATACTAAGTGTGTAAGGAGACTCTTTTTTTCCTTTAAAGTATCCCACTAGACCTGGTAAGTTTAAAAAGAAGTTTTTTCCTTCTTCAATATTGGTTCCTGCCATTACATAAACATTATGTTTCTCTTTAGCGTCAAAAGTATCATCTACCCAATAAGAAACTTTATCCATTTTCTTAGCATCATTTATTTGCCAAGAGTTGGTGTCTAATTTTTCTACAGTTAATTCATTTCCTTTATAATCATAGGCTTTAAAATCTGATATAAATTGCCCATAGTCACTTATAACATAGGTTCCAGGAACAATTGAAGGCATTTGATAAACGATAGTTTCTTCTTTTATTTTTTGTGGATTAACAAACACTTGAACTCGATCATCTACAACAGTGTTTAAGTCGATTCCAACTTCAATTAAATTCTTTTTACTCGATGTGGTTTTTGAAGTAGCACAACTCATTAAAAAAGTAATGGTTACAACTGCTACAAATATTTTTCTCATGATTAATAATTTAGATTAAAGGTAAGACGTTTTCTGACCCTATACGTTACTCTTTTAAGGGGTAAAATTAAGATAGTTTTTAAAAGAAACTGTTAAGGTTTTGTGAGTTTTTCAAAACAAGTTGATAAATTGATTATTAGATTTAGTATTTTTTTCTCAATGATGATAAAATTGTATTTTAGAGGTATATTAAAAACTACCAAATGCAATATCTAAAAAAAACAGTTTCATTCATTTTGCTCTTTATGTCCCTTAATTCTTTTGGGCAAGATTATTTCTTTAAAGATAAAGCTCCTTTTGATTCTAAAATTCCTTCTCCAGAAGCCTTTTTAGGGTATGAAATAGGAGAACAACATACTAGACATGATCAAATTGTTGCTTATCTATATAAGCTTGCTGAGGTTTCAGATAGAGCAGAAATTGAAGTATATGGGTATACACATGAACGCAGAAAATTGGTAATGTTACGTGTGTCAACTCCAGAAAATTTGTCGAATTTAGAAAACATCAAAGAGCAACATTTGCAATTTGTAGATCCAAAACAGCGTCCAAAAAATTATGGAGAACTCCCCATTTTTGTCCAATTAGGATACAATGTCCACGGTAATGAACCTTCGAGTTCTGAAGCAGCCTTATTAATGGCCTATACTTTGGTAGCATCTAATAGTACTGAGGTAGAAAATTATCGTAAAAACGCTGTCGTTTTCATTGATCCAACTATTAATCCAGATGGAAGAGACAGACATACACAATGGGCAAATCAATACAAAGCTAATTCTTTGGTGTCTGATAATATAGATGCTGAACATAATGAAGCATGGCCTAGAGGAAGAACGAATCATTTTTGGTTCGATTTAAATAGAGATTGGTTGTTGGCAGTTCATCCCGAGAGTCAAGGTAAATTGAAATGGTATCATAATTGGTATCCAAATGTGGTAACCGATTTTCATGAAATGGGTACCAATAGCAACTACTTTTTTGAGCCGATGAAACCGATTGGTTCTCAAGACCCAATTATGCCAAAAGAGAATTATGAAGATTTAAACAATTTGTTTGCACCGTATTATTCAAAAGCATTAGACAATATAGGTTCATTTTATTATACCAAAGAATCCTTTGACGGAACCTATCCAGGATATGGTTCTTCATATCCAGATTTACAAGGAGCCTTGGCGTTGTTGTTTGAACAAGCAAGCTCAAGAGGACATTTACAAGACACAGATTATGGAACTATTTCTTTTCCATTCACCATTCGGAATCAATATCAATCAAGTGTAGCAACCATAAAAGCTGCTGTAGAAAATAAAGTAACACTTCGTAAATATCAACAAGATTTCTTTAAATCGGCTGTAACTAAAAAGACGAAATCAGGTTTTAGTGCATATGAATTTGGAGATGATTATGATCAAAATAGAAATAAAGCTTTTGTCGATTATTTATTGCAGCATAAAATTAAAGTGTACAAAAAAGGCAAAAAGTTTGTAGTGCCTTTAAAACAGCCGCAGCATAGAATGGTACAAACCATGTTTGAAACCTACAATAAATATAGAGATAGTGTTTTTTATGATGCTTCTGCTTGGAGTATTTCTAACTTCTACAATATGAAAGCGAAAGGTTTGAAATCGTCTTCTTTGGGTACAGAAATTTTAAATACAGAGAACATGATTTCTAATCCATCTGTAACGAAAACCAATTATGCTTATGTCTTAGATTGGGACGATTATAATGCTCCCGCGGCTTTATACTATATGCAATCAAAAGGAGTGATTGGTTCTTCAGCTTTTAAGCCTTTTTCAATTATGACCAACGCAGGAAATAAAAATTTCAATTACGGAACTGTAATGATTCCTGTGAGTAAACAACAGGTATCTTCCGATAAAATTTTTACCATCATTAAGGAAGCTCAAGAGAAATTCAATGTACCTATATATAGCGCAGCTACAGGATTCAGTACTAAAGGAATTGATTTAGGAAGTAATAATTTTAGAGCTTTGAAAATGCCAAAAGCTGCTATGCTGATTGGAGATGGAGTGAGTTCATATGAAGCAGGAGAAGTATGGCACTTGTTAGACACCAGAATTCATATGCCGATAACGAAAATTCAAATGCGAAGCTTTAGAGGCGCTTCTTTGGATAAGTATACCACATTAGTAATGGTGTCTGGAGGATATCCCCAGTTAGATTCTATACAGCAGAAAAAATTAAAAGATTGGGTAAGTAAAGGCAATACATTAATCACCATTGCTGGTGCTTCTAGATGGTTGATTTCTAAAAAACTGGTGAAAGAGAGTTTGACTAAAAAGCCAAAAGAGAAGGATAAAGAGAAAAAAGAAACTAAGCGATTGCCATACGTAGATGCTGGGGAAAACATTGGAAGAGAACGTGTTGGTGGTGCTATTTTTGAAGTAGATTTAGATGTAACACATCCCTTAGGATTTGGCTATCATGATGGTACAATACCAGTTTATAAAAATAACATGGTTTTCTTGCAGCCAAGTAAGAATGCCTATTCGACTGTTGCTAAATATTCAAAGAATCCGCATATTGATGGATTTGTATCAACGAATAATTTAGAGAATAATATCAAGCCTTCCGCATCTTTATTGGTAAGTCCAATTGGCAGAGGTAGAGTTGTGATGTTTGCAGACAATCCAAATTTTAGAGGTGCTTGGTACGGAACCAATCGATTGTTTTTAAATGCCTTATTTTTAGGAAATAGAATTTCAGTTCCGAAAGGAGGAAATTAAATACAAACCTTGCAATCTTCTTTTTCTTGGATTTCACCTACTAAATGACCTTGTTCATTTAATACAAAACCACAACAATCCATAAACCCTTGCGCGATGAGTTTACGTGCACGTTGAATTTGAGATTTGGTAGTTGGTAAATTTTGGTTCAATTGATTGGCGACTTCAGCTTGCTTTAAGCCTTTGATGTCTGATAAGAAAAGCGGATTTCGATATTTCTTAGGTAAACTCTGAAGAATCCCCCTTAAGCAATCTTGTTCGGTATGAACATTTTCTAAAACCGTAGTTTCTGATTCAAAATCAGCAAACTCAAAAGTTTTGTTCGCTTTTTTAAAGTGATCCATTATTGAATTTCTAGCAATGGTAAAAATCCATGATTTTAATTTTGTTAAATCGTTAAGGGTGTGCAATTTTGTGTGAACTTTTATAAAAGTATCTTGTAAGATATCGTCAGCAATAGTAGTTTCATGTACTTTGCTGACGATAAATCTTTTTACATCGTCTGAATATAGTTTCCAAACTTCTTTAGTAGTCATGTGTTAGCAATTACAATTAGCGCAAGTACAAGTTTCACAAGTACAGTTAGAGCAATCTCCATTTAAGCATTCTACACACGTACAAGAACATTGATTTTTATAAGCCATTTTATTTGTTTTTAAGATTCACTTAATAGACTTATAAGGTATGAAAAAGATGCAAGAAAAATGAATTAAAAAGTAAGTGATATCTATAATTTAAAAAAACCGCACAAATTTTGTGCGGTTTTTATATTTATCTAAAGATTCTCGATTTGGTAGCTGAGGTTCTCGAAGCTACCAAAGTATGATACCTCGACAAAACTCCGTATAAGCGACTTCTAAAGTCTTGCTCAGACAAAACTAAGAAGCTGCTTACATATTTCTTCGATATTGTCCACCTACTTCAAACAACGCTTCTGTAATTTGCCCTAAAGAACAAACTTTGGTTGCTTCCATTAATTTGTCAAATAAATTTTCATTCTGAATCGCAGCTTCTTGTAAAATCTCCAATTGAGAAACTACTTTAGTCGGATTTGCTTTGTTTAATAATTCTTTAGTTTGAATCTGGAATTGCTTTTCTTCTTCTGTCGCTCTAATCACTTCTGCCGGTTGGACCGTTGGAGAACCTTTAGAACTTAAGAAAGTATTTACACCAATAATAGGAAACTCTCCATTGTGCTTCAAGGTTTCATAATACAAACTTTCTTCTTGGATTTTAGAACGTTGATACATCGTTTCCATCGCTCCTAAAACACCGCCACGTTCTGTAATTCTATCAAATTCTAGTAGCACAGCTTCTTCAACTAAATCGGTTAATTCTTCAATGATAAAAGAGCCTTGAATTGGGTTTTCATTCTTAGTTAATCCTAATTCTTTATTGATAATCAACTGAATTGCCATTGCTCTTCTTACTGATTCTTCAGTTGGAGTGGTAATGGCTTCGTCATAGGCATTTGTATGAAGAGAATTACAGTTGTCATTAATTGCATACAAAGCTTGTAACGTAGTTCTGATATCGTTGAAGTCAATCTCTTGAGCATGTAAGGAACGTCCTGAAGTTTGAATGTGATATTTCAACATTTGTGCTCTCGGATTTGCTCCGTATTTATATTTCATCGCTTTTGCCCAAATTTTACGAGCAACTCTACCAATTACAGAATATTCAGGATCAATTCCGTTTGAGAAAAAGAAGGATAAGTTTGGACCGAACTTATTAATATCCATTCCTCTTGATAAGTAATATTCTACATACGTAAATCCGTTAGAAAGTGTCAATGCCAATTGTGTAATTGGATTAGCGCCAGCTTCGGCAATATGATATCCAGAAATAGAAACCGAATAGAAATTACGAACTTGTTTTTCAATGAAATATTCTTGAACATCTCCCATCAAACGCAATGCGAACTCTGTAGAGAAAATACATGTATTCTGTGCTTGATCTTCTTTTAAAATATCAGCTTGAACCGTACCACGAACTTGTGCTAAAGTCTCCGTTTTTATTTTTGCATATACATCAGCTGGTAATACCAAATCACCTGTCAAACCTAAAAGCATCAAGCCTAAACCATTATTTCCTTCAGGTAACTCTCCTTGATAGGTTGGTCTGTCTAATCCTTTTGAATCATATATTTCTTTGAACTTTGCCTCTACAGCTTTTTCTAGCTTATGTTCTTTGATGTATTTCTCACAATTCTGATCAATGGCAGCATTCATAAAGAATCCTAATAACATAGGAGCTGGACCGTTAATCGTCATAGAAACTGAAGTCATATGATGACTCAAATCAAATCCAGAATACAATTTTTTGGCGTCATCTAAACAGCAAATAGAAACTCCAGCATTTCCAATTTTTCCATAAATATCAGGTCTGTGTCCAGGATCATTTCCATATAAGGTAACCGAATCAAAAGCCGTTGATAAACGCTTTGCGTCCATTCCTAAACTTACATAATGAAAACGTCTATTGGTACGTTCTGGTCCACCTTCACCGGCAAACATTCTTGTTGGATCTTCTCCAGTTCTTTTAAACGGATATAATCCAGAAGCAAAAGGAAATTCACCAGGAACGTTTTCTTGTAGATTCCATTTTAATAAATCACCCCAAGCTTCATATTTTGGTAAGGCAACTTTTGGAATTTGAGAATGTGATAATGATTCACTATGGGTATCTATATTGATTTCTTTATCTCTTACTTTAAAGGAATAGACAGGATCTTTATAGCGTTGTACTTTTTCTTTCCAATTTAAAATTACTTCCCAATTGTAAGGGTCAAAGTCCATTTTGACTTTGTCAAACTGAGCTAATAATAATTTTACAAACGGTGTTTCGTCATCTTGGACTTGTTTTAGGATTTCATCTTCATTCAATCCTATTTTTGTTAATATATTTTGGTCACTGAGCGGAGTCGAAGTGACATCAAATATCGATTCTATCGTTTTAAAAATTCCGAATAGTTTTTGAGCAACGGATACTTGATCGATTGCTTTTTTATCGTATGCTCTATTGCTTTCTGCGATTTCAGATAAATAACGAACTCTAGCTGGTGGAATCACATAAATTTTTTCAGACATTTCTTTGGTGATTTCCATGTCAGATTTTAAATCGACGCCAGTTTGCTCAACTAATTTATCCATGATTGCTTTGTACAGCGAATTCATTCCTGGATCATTAAATTGAGAAGCGATGGTTCCAAAAACAGGCATTTCATCCATATGTACATGCCATAAGTTGTTATTACGCATGTATTGTTTCTTTACATCACGAATGGCATCTAAAGCACCACGTTTATCAAACTTATTGATCGCTACTAAATCAGCAAAATCTAACATGTCGATCTTTTCTAACTGAGTTGCGGCTCCAAATTCTGGAGTCATCACATATAATGAAGTATCTGAGTGTTCTATAATTTCAGTATCAGATTGACCAATACCAGAAGTTTCTAATATAATTAAGTCAAATTCAGCAGCTTTTAATACTTGCACTGCTTCGTTTACATATTTTGATAAAGCTAAATTAGATTGACGAGTTGCTAAGGAACGCATATAAACACGATCGTTGTTGATAGCATTCATACGAATACGATCACCTAACAAAGCACCGCCAGTTTTGCGTTTAGAAGGATCTACAGAAATCAATCCAATCGTTTTTTCTGGAAAGTCAATTAAGAATCTTCTTACCAATTCATCAACTAAACTCGATTTTCCAGCACCACCCGTTCCAGTAATTCCTAAAACAGGAGTTTTTGAATCTTTATTTTTCTCGTGGATTTTATCTAAAGTTTCTTTCGCAACTTCAGGAAAGTTTTCGGCAGAAGAAATGACACGTGCAATACTTCCAATGTCTTTTTTATCTAGTCGGTTAATCTCGCCATTTAATACATCCCCAATGGCATAATCAGATTGTTGTACCAAATCATTGATCATTCCTTGCAAACCTAATTCTCGCCCATCATCAGGAGAGTAGATACGAGTAATTCCATAATCCATCAATTCTTTGATTTCTTCTGGTAGAATTACTCCACCACCACCACCAAAAATTTTGATGTGTTCTGCTCCTTTTTCTTTCAATAAATCATACATGTATTTGAAATACTCGTTATGACCACCTTGATACGAAGTCATTGCAATGGCATTTGCATCTTCTTGAATAGCGCAGTTCACAACTTCTTCTACACTTCTATCATGACCTAGATGAATCACTTCTACACCAGTAGATTGAATGATTCTACGCATGATGTTTATCGCGGCATCGTGACCATCAAATAATGATGCTGCAGTAACAATTCTAACTTTATATTTTGGTTTGTAAGGAGTTATTTGTTCCATTCGTAAAAAATGTATGATTTTGGGAGTGCAATTTACGGAATTTTCAAAAAATAGACGATTTTTATGAAGGTATAAAAATCAATCATTTTAAAAAACGATTATATTTGTGATAATCTTAACTTTAATCAACTTATGACATTTCAAGAGCAAATACAACAAGGGATTCCAGATGTATTACCTCCAAAAAGAGAATATGATATTTCTATCAATCATGCTCCGAAAAGAAAAGAGATTTTATCTAAGGAAGAAAAAGAGTTAGCATTAAGAAATGCATTACGCTATTTTGATGCGAAACATCACGCAGAATTATTACCTGAATTTGCAGAAGAATTAAAGAAATACGGACGTATTTATATGTATCGATTTCGTCCAAATTATAGAATGTTTGCAAGACCAATTTCTGAATATCCTGGAGAATGTGAGCAAGCCAAATCTATTATGTTAATGATTCAGAATAATTTGGATTACGCAGTAGCACAACATCCCCATGAATTAATCACATACGGTGGAAATGGAGCAGTGTTTCAGAATTGGGCTCAGTATTTATTGACGATGAAATATTTGTCTGAAATGACAGATAAGCAAACATTGGCAATGTATTCAGGTCATCCGATGGGATTATTTCCTTCAAATAAGAATGCCCCAAGAGTGGTGGTAACTAATGGAATGATGATTCCTAATTATTCTCAACCAGATGATTGGGAAAAATTCAATGCATTAGGAGTCACACAATATGGACAAATGACTGCAGGAAGTTACATGTATATTGGTCCGCAAGGAATTGTTCACGGTACTACTATTACAGTATTGAATGGTTTTAGAAAAATAAAAAAAGAACCCAAAGGGAATTTATTTGTAACGTCTGGTTTGGGTGGAATGAGTGGCGCTCAACCCAAAGCAGGAAATATTGCAGGTTGTATTACCATATGTGCTGAGGTAAATCCTAAGATTACTCAAGTTCGTTTAGATCAAGGTTGGATTGATGAAAAGATTACAGATTTAAATGAATTGGTGGTTAGAGTAAAATCTGCTAAAGAGAATAAAGAAACGATTTCTATTGCTTACTTAGGAAACATCGTTGAAGTTTGGGAGAAGTTTGATGTTGAAAATATTCATGTTGATTTAGGTTCAGATCAAACATCTTTACATAATCCTTGGGCTGGAGGATATTATCCGGTTGATATTCCTTTTGAAGATGCCAATATTATGATGGCTGAAAATCCAGAATTATTCAAAGAAAAAGTGCAAGAAACGTTAAGAAGACATGCTAAAGCAATTAATAACCATACAGCAAAAGGAACCTATTTTTTTGATTATGGGAATGCTTTCTTATTAGAAGCGAGCAGAGCAGGAGCTGATGTGATGGCAGAAAATGGAATCGATTTTAAATACAATAGTTATGTGCAAGATATTATGGGGCCTATGTGTTTTGACTATGGATTTGGACCATTCCGTTGGGTTTGTGCTTCAGGAAAACCAGAAGATTTAGTAGAAACAGATAAAATTGCTTGTGAAGTTTTAGAGGAAATAAAGAAAGATTCACCGGAAGAAATTCAGCAACAAATGGCTGATAATATTCAATGGATCAAAGGTGCACAAGAAAATAAATTAGTAGTTGGTTCTCAGGCAAGAATTTTATATGCCGATGCAGAAGGAAGAATTAAAATTGCAACAGCTTTTAACAAAGCTATTAAAAAAGGGAAAATTGGTCCCGTTGTTTTAGGTCGAGATCATCATGATGTTTCAGGCACAGATTCGCCATATAGAGAAACTTCTAATATTTATGATGGGTCAAAATTTACAGCAGATATGGCAATTCAAAATGTGATTGGAGATAGCTTTCGTGGAGCTACTTGGGTCTCTATTCATAACGGTGGTGGAGTAGGCTGGGGAGAAGTTGTTAACGGAGGATTTGGCATGCTTCTTGATGGTAGTAAGGCAGCATCAAAGCGATTGAAATCGATGCTTTTTTGGGATGTAAATAACGGAATAGCCAGAAGAAGTTGGGCAAGAAATGAAGAAGCGATTTTTGCTATTAAGAGGGCTATGAAAAATGAAAAAGAATTAAAAGTTACCATTCCAAATAAAGTTGATGTTTCCCTTTTTAAGAACCTTTAATATAATAAAAACTATGAAATCATTAAAGTTAATTGCCGTTATCTTAATTATGAGCCTTACTTCTTGTGCTACTGTAAAAGTAGTTTCAGATTATGACACCAAAGTAAATTTTAATGAATACAAAACCTTTGCTTTTTATAAGAAAGGAATTGATAAAGCTGCTGTTTCAGATTTAGATAAAAAAAGAATTATGCGAGCTATTGAAGCTGAATTGATCACCAAAGGTTTTACCAAATCAGACAATCCAGATATGTTGGTGAGTATTTTTACAAAATCAAGAGAACGAGTTAATATTACCCAAAACAACTTTGGTTGGGGTTGGGGCTGGGGTTGGAGAAACTCTTGGATGTTTGGAAGAGAAAATATGAATGTTAATCAATATACAGAAGGAACCTTATTTATAGATTTTATTGATAAAACTAAAAATGAATTGGTTTGGCAAGGAATTGGTTCCGGAGCATTAAAAATGAAAAATCCAGAAAAACGAGAAGAAAGAATAAGAACGTTTGTTAAAGAAATTATAGCTACGTATCCGCCAGGAACAGAAAAATAAAATATTCGAAGCGCTCAATTTGAGCGCTTTTTTTATTTAGTGTTATTTTTGCCAATATGTACAATAAAAGAATTGAACTTACTGACGAAGATTATTACCTTAATGAACAAGGCTTCAAAGTTTTTACTGAAAAATATCATCTGAAAAGAGGTCATTGTTGCAAAAGTGGTTGTAAGCATTGCCCATATGGTTATGATAAGAAAACCGATAGCTTTAAATAAGCACCCTTCTTTAGTGAGTATCAATCTATAAATTTGAATTTATTTTTAAATAAAATATTTGATATTTTTTC